>NZ_JBQEOE010000012.1:0-126130 GCF_052045105.1 Lysobacter sp. 22409
TTCATACGGGACATCCCTGTCCCGATGAAAAACGGCCCGCATCCATGCGGGCCGCCCTCCGGGTCTTCTATAGCCTTCGCGAGTGCGAAGCCGCGCACAGCAACAGCAACAGGGGCAACGGCAACGGCAACGGCAACGGCATAGCTAGAGCTAGAGCTAGAGCTAGAGACAACCGCAATCGCCCCGGTCCTGCGACAACGACTATCCGATTGCCCCGTCGCCAGCCCTAATCGCCAGGCATCAATCAGCCCATTCCGCGCAAATCTGCCCCCAACCACTCCAAAGCCCGGCGCACAGCTGAATTCGCATTCATCCCCACGCCCCTCACCGGCACGAACCGATTCCGCACGACCGCCAAACCATCACGCCCACGCCACCCCTTGCGCGCAAGTCTCCAACACGCATCCGCCCCTGCGGCGCCCGCACGCCCCGGGGCAAAAATGTTTCAGAAACAATCATTTGCAAGCGCCGCACAAACGAGTAAAGACTTGCATCCAGCGGCCTCACCACACATCCTAAAAGGACGACATCACAGGAGAGCCGATGCATCACACGTCCCTGATCGCCATCCTGGTAGCCGGTTTCGTACTCGCCTTCATCTTCGGCGCCATCGCGCAACGCCTGCGGCTGTCGCCGCTGGTGGGCTACCTCATCGCCGGTATCATCGCCGGACCCTTCACGCCGGGCTTCGTCGGCGACCAGACCCTTGCGCCGCAATTGGCCGAAATCGGCGTGATCCTGCTGATGTTCGGCGTCGGCCTGCATTTCTCTCTGCGCGACCTGCTCGAGGTCAAGAACATCGCCCTGCCCGGCGCGGTCGTGCAGATCGTCGCCGCCACCGCCCTGGGCTGGGTCATGGCCTGGCTGCTCGGCTGGTCGCACGGCGCCGGCCTCGTGTTCGGCCTGGCCCTGTCGGTCGCCAGTACCGTAGTGCTGCTGCGCGCGCTGGAAGAACGGCGCCTGGTCGAGACCGCCAAGGGACGCATCGCGGTCGGCTGGCTGATCGTCGAGGACCTGGCGATGGTGCTGGCGCTGGTGTTGCTGCCCGCGTTGTCAGGCCTGCTCAAGGGCGAAGTCACCGAAGGCTCGGAGGTGTGGAGCCAACTCTTCATCACCCTGGCCAAGGTCGGCGCCTTCATCGCGGTGATGCTGATCGTCGGCCGCCGGGTCATCCCCTGGATTCTCGAACGCGTGGCCGGCACCGGTTCGCGCGAGTTGTTCACCCTGTGCGTGCTGGCGATCGCCCTCGGCGTCGCCTTCGGTTCGGCCGAACTGTTCGGGGTCTCCTTTGCGCTCGGCGCCTTCTTCGCCGGGATGATGCTCAACGAGTCCGAGTTCAGCCATCAGGCCGCCGCCGAGACCCTGCCGCTGCGCGATGCGTTCGCGGTGTTGTTCTTCGTCTCGGTCGGCATGCTGTTCAACCCGATGATCCTGGTCGAACGGCCGCTGGAAGTGGTCGCCACGTTCGCGATCATCGTGATCGGCAAGTCGGTGGCCGCCTACGCCATCGTGCGCGCCTTCGGCAAACCCAACTCGACCGCGATCATGATCTCGGCCAGCCTGGCGCAGATCGGCGAGTTCTCCTTCATCCTCGCCACCCTCGGCGTGGAACTGGAGATCCTGCCGAAGGAAGGCCAGGACCTGATCCTCGCCGGTGCCCTGCTGTCGATCATCGTCAACCCGCTGCTGTTCGCCTGGCTCGACCGCAAGCAGGCGCGCGAGGCCGCGGCCGCGATCGAGGCGAAGATCGACCCGATCGCGCCGCCGGTGCCGGCCGACATCGACAAGCACGTGATCCTGATCGGCTACGGCCGGGTCGGCAGCGAGCTGGGCCGCCTGTTGACCGAACATAAGGTGCCGCTGGTGGTCATCGACGGCGAGGACAGCCTGGTCGACAAGGCACGCGCCGCCGGCCTGCCGGCGGTGTTCGGCAATGCGGTCAACGAACGCGTGCTGCGCGAAGCGATGCCGGAGCGCGCGACCACGGTGATGGTGGCGATTCCGAACGCGCTCGAAGCCGGCGAGATCATCGCCCGCCTGCGCGAGATCAACCCGGCCCTGAGCATCGTCGCCCGCGCCCACAGCGACAACGAGGTCAAGCACCTGCTCGAACACGGCGCCGACGGCGCGGTGATGGCCGAGCGCGAGCTGGCCCACAGCCTGGCCGAAATGGTCATGGCCGCGCCGGTCTACCGCGGCGCGCGCCAGTTGCCGCCTTCGACCGCGCTCACCTGAGCGCGACCTTCCTGCTCAAAGACACGAACACGAGTCCAGAACGACCATGAGCGAACTCGACAACTCCAACACCGACGCCCCGACCGATTCCGCCGACGCCGCGCCGCAACTGAGCGTCGCCGAGGCGCGCATCATCGGCAGCCTGATCGAGAAGGAAGCGACCACCCCGGACGTCTATCCGTTGACCCTCAACGCCATCGTCACCGCCTGCAACCAGAAGACCGCGCGCGAACCGACGATGCAGCTGGAACAGGGCGAGGTCGCCAACGCCCTGCGCCGGCTGGAGACGCGCGGCTGGGTGAAGTCGCAACACAGCTCGCGCGCCGAGCGCTATTCGCACCGCGCCGGCACCGTGCTCGACCTGACCCGTCCGCAGACCGCCCTGCTCGGCCTGCTGCTGTTGCGCGGGCCGCAGACCACGCACGAGCTGCTGGCGCGCAGCGAACGCATGGCCAAGTTCGATTCGGTCGGCGACGTCCAATACGCCCTGGAGCGCCTGGCCCAGCACACGCCGAGCATCGTGCGGGTGATCCCGCGTCAGAGCGGGCAGCGCGAAGACCGTTACGGGCATTTGCTCAGCGGCGAACCGGTCTATGTCGGCAGCGGCGGTTGGTCGGGCGAGGAAGGCGGCGGCGCATCGGCCCCCTCCTCCGCCGTGCTCGAACGCATCGCCGCGCTGGAAGCGAAAGTCGCCGAGCTGGAAGCGCGGCTGGAAGCGGCGGGGGCCTGAGCCCCAAGTTCGCTGTTACGCGCAATAGCGCGGTCGCGGCTCGTGACCGCAGGAAATCCCCGTGGGACGCCGCTCCTACCCTTAAAGCCGCGGCGCCGTTGGGGCGATCAATCCCGATCCTGCAACGGCAGATAGATGTCGGTGCGCAGCAGCGGTTCCGGGACTTCGTCGGGGTCGTCGAGGTATTCGTGGTGCAGCGGCGCATCGCGCAGCGATTCGCCGCTGTCGGGCAGCCAGCGCGCCAGCAGCGCGTCGGTCAGCGCCTCCAATCCATCGAAGGCGCCGACATGGCGAACGCGCGCGTAGCGTCCGCCGCCCAACCGCACCGTGTGCAGCCCGTCGCCGGCATCGGGCTGCACCGGCGCACCCAGGGCGATCATGCAATCGAAGGCGCAGGCCTGCGGCGGGACGTCGCGGCGGTCGTCCCAGGGCACGCCGTACAGACCGCTCAAGGTATCCAGCAGGCCGCGCTCGGCGGCCCAGCCGAACAAGCGGCCGAAGCCGTCGTTCTGCTCGCGGTAAGCACCGATGACGCGCAAGGCGAGCACCTGGAAGGGGTCGACACTGACCACCTCGACCCGCAGCGGCGGCGATTCCTCGGATGGGCTCTCGGCCGGCAGCGACAGCCGCTCGATCTCGCGCCACAGCCGTTCGGGCTCGGCGCGCAGTTCGCTCGGGGTGCCGCCGACGCTCTGGCGGAACGCACGCGTGAACGCTTGCGGGGTCTGGTAACCGACCGCGAGCGCGGCTTCGGTGATGCTGCGCTCGGCGCTGGCCAGCAGGCGCAGCCCCTGCAGCAGACGCAGGCGCGCCACGGTCTGGCCGGTGGTTTCGCCGGTCATGGCCCGATAAACGCGGTGAAAGTGGAACGGCGAGAACGAGGCCGCCTCGGCGAGCCGATGCAACTCGGGCGGCTCCTCGCCGCGCGCGATCGCCTGTTCGATCAGGGCGACGGCGCGGTCGATGCGGCGCTGGTGGGCGTCGCGGGTAACGGACTTCAAGGCGGGACCGCTGCGTTCCGACGCCGGGTGTTCCTTGACCGATGGCATGGCCGTGCTCCTCGCGGACGGTGTGGGATCGGTACCCAGCCTGGCAGGTCGGCCCCGCCGCGGCGGTTCACATCTTGCGCTTTCGCAAGCGGCCAGGCCGGGCCCGCCGCCGCAGATCGGCCTCGGGCGGCGCCGGCCGGAAACGCTTCAGTAGGACAGGGCCAGCGCGACCAGGACCGCCGCTTCGATCAGTTCGGTCAACGCGCCGCAGGCGTCGCCGGTCATGCCCTGCAACCGCCGCAGGCAGGCGCGGCGCCAGCACGCGAACACGAGCGCGGCGACCGCGAGCGCCACCGCCCCTCGCCAGCCGCCGAGTGCGCAGAACCCGGCGCTGAGCACCAACGCGGCGATGCACGCCGCGCGCGGCGCTTCGACCAGACGCTGGCCGAGACCGCCGCTGCGTACATAGGGCAGGCTGACGAAGGCCAAGGTCAGGGCCGCGCGCGCCAGCACCGGTGCGATCAGCAAGGCGACCCAGGCCGGCGCCGGCAGGCTCGCCAGCGCGGCGAATTTCAGCAGCAGCACCAGCACCACCGCGACCACGCCGACCGGGCCGCTGCGCGGGTCTTTCATGATGGTCAGGGTGCGTTCGCGAGTCTGCTCGGGCGTGGCGGCGAGGCCGCCGACCCAGGCATCGGCGCTGTCGGCCAGGCCGTCCAGGTGCAGGGCGCCGGTCAGTACCACCCAGGCCGCGAGCACCAACGCCGCCGACAGCAGCGGCGGCCGCGTTTGCAGGGCCCAGGCCAGTGCGCACAGCAGGGCGCCGATCAACAGCCCTGCGGCCGGATACCAGGCCAGCGAACGCGATTGCGCGCGCGGATCCTCGAACACGCGCGCCGGCACCGGAACCCGGGTCAGGAATCCGATCGCGGCGAGCAGCGCGCGCATCAACCGTCGACCGGGTCCGCTTGCGGTTGCGCGAACTCGGTGACGTGGCTCGAAGTCGGCGGCCACGACAAGGGATGCAGCGAGGCGTGGGCGACGTCGATGTTGAGCATTTCGTTGTAGCGCCGGCCCGCGGCCAGGCAGCGCAACAAGCGGATCACGCCGCCGTGGGTGATCACCAGCACGCGCCGGCCGGGATACTCGCGCAGGATCTCGCCGACCGCGCCGGTCAGGCGCGCGGCGAAATCGGCGAAGGTCTCCGCGCCCGGCGGCGGATACGCGACCGGGTCGGCCCAGAACCGCGCCAGCGCTTCGCCCTCGTGGTTGGCGATGGCGTCGACCGGCCGCCCCTGCCAATCGCCGAAGTGGTACTCGCGCAGGCGCGGCTCCAGCGCCAGCGGCAACCCGCGCGACTGCGACAGGTCGCGCGCGAACGCGGCGCAACGCTGCAAGGGCGAACTCACGACCGCATCCCACTCGCGCCCACGCACCGCATCGCGCATCTGCCGCCAGCCGAGTTCCAACAGGCTGTCGTCGAGCTGTCCGCGGTAGCTGCGGTGGCCGGTGTCGCCGTGGCGCAGCAGGTCGATAGGGGTGGCGCTGGAACTCATCGCATCGGCTCCGGTCCTTGTGCGCGGCATGCGTTCGTCGGGGCCCACATCATGCCTGTTGCGAGGCCGCCTCGGACACTCCCGCCTGGGCGAAGGTGGCCATGCCGTTGTGCAGGGCACAGGCCGAGCGCAACAACGGCACAGCGACCGCGGCGCCGCTGGCTTCGCCCAGGCGCATGCCGAGGTCGAGCAAGGGCTGCGCGCCGAGCGCCTGCAACACCGCGGCGTGACCGCGTTCGTGCGAGCGGTGCGCATACAGGAACCACTCGCGGCAGCTCGGGTTGATGGCCTGGGCGACGAGCGCGGACACGCTGGCGATGAAACCGTCGACCAGCACCGGCAACCCGGCCTGGGCCGCGGCGATGTA
Organism: Lysobacter sp. 22409; assembly: GCF_052045105.1. Lineage (NCBI taxonomy): Bacteria > Pseudomonadati > Pseudomonadota > Gammaproteobacteria > Lysobacterales > Lysobacteraceae > Lysobacter > Lysobacter sp. 22409. Next base: position 5,878 of record NZ_JBQEOE010000012.1, read on the forward strand.
GGCGCCCGCCAGCGCGGCGATCTCGAAACCGCCCAGGCAACGCAAGCGCTCCCAGGCGTCGCCGGCGCCCGCATGAAGGGCCAGCGCGCGTTCGATCACGCGGACCTTGTGGGCGATGCCGTCGGCATCCAGGCCGGTGCCTGCGCCGCTCAATTCGGCCGGCGAACGATCGAGCAAGGCGCTCGCCAAGGCCGAGGCCGAGGTGGTGTTGGCGATGCCCATCTCGCCGCCGATGAACAACTGCGCTGCGCCGTCGAGCGCGGCGCGCACACTGGCGGCGCCGGCGCTCAGGGCCGCGCGCAGTTGCGGTTCGCTCATCGCCGGCGCCTCGCAGAAGTTGGCCGTGCTCTCGGCGATGATCGCGCGATGCACGCCGCGGATCGGGCCGGGGTCGTTGACCGTGCCGAGGTTGACCACATCGAGGGTCGCGCCGAGGCTGCGCGCGAGCACGCTGATCGCCGCGCCGCCATGGGCGAAGTTGCGCACCATCTCGCCGGTGACCGCCTGCGGGAACGCCGACACGCCTTCGGCGGCGACGCCATGATCGGCGGCGAACACGCTGATCCAGACCCGGTCCACCTTCGGCGTCGGGGTGCGCTGCAAGGCCGCCAGGCGCACCGCGAGTTCTTCGAGCGCGCCGAGCGAGCCCGGCGGTTTGGTCAGCTGCGATTGGCGCATGCGCGCCTGGGTTTCGATGGCGGTGTCCGGGCGTGCGCAACCGCGCAGCCACCATTTGCTTTCGTCGTTCAAGTTCGGGTTCCTCGCGTACTCGGCTCCGCAGCGAGCGGAGCGCCTTTCAATACCAGCGGCAAACCGGCCGCCACGAACACCACCCGCCCGCACAGCGCAGCGAGCGCCTGGTGCAAGCGCCCGGCCTCGTCGACGTAGCGTCGCGTCAACGCGCCCATCGGCACCACGCCCAGGCCGACCTCGTTGCTGACCAACACCACCCGGCCCGGCAGCTCCGCGAGCGCCGACAGCAAGGCCTCGCGTTCGCGTGCGAACACGGTCTCGTCTTGCGCGCCGAGCAGGTTGCTGAGCCACAGGGTCAGGCAATCGACCAGCACGCAACGATCCGGCGCGGCATGGCGGCGCAACGCCGCCGCCAGGGCGATCGGCTCCTCGACGCAGCCCCAGTGCGCCGGCCGGCGTGCGCGATGGTGGGCGATGCGGTCTCGCATCTCTTCGTCCCCGGCCCGGCCGGTGGCGAGGTAGACGACGTCGTCGGACTCGGCCGCCAGACGTTCGGCCAAGGCACTCTTGCCCGAGCGCGCGCCGCCGAGGATCAGGCTGTGCATAGCGTCTCCTCCAGGCCGAACCATTGCGCGAGCCGGGCGGTGTCGAGACAGGTCTCGACCGCATCGGCGAGGCGATCGATGCTGGCTTCGCGCAGGCCGCGCATGTCGAGCGGCTCGGCATCGGCCAGGCCGGCCCAGCGCAGCAAGGCCGCCAGCGCCGCCGGCTCGTCGAACAGCCCGTGCAGATAGCTGGCGAGAATCTGGCCATCGGCGGAGACCGCGCCGTCGTCGCGGCCGTCGGCCAGGCGCAGGGCCGGCGACGCCAGCGCCGGGCCGCGACTGATGCCGCAGTGAATTTCGTAACCGGCCACCGCCGCTTCGCCGTCGCTGCCGTCGATGGCGAGGCGGCCGCGCACGTTGCGCAATTGCTTGTGCGAGTCGAGCTCGGTTTCCAGATCCAGCCAGCCCAGGCCGTCGCTGGAACCGGGCTCGCCTTCGATGCCGAGCGGATCGTGGACGGCGCGGCCGAGCATCTGCAGGCCGCCGCAAATACCGATCAGCTTGCCGCCGTAACGCAGATGCCGGGCGATCGCCTCGGCCCAACCATTGCGCCGCAGCCAGGCCAGGTCGGCGCGCGTCGACTTCGAGCCCGGCAGCACGATCAGGTCGCAGGCCGGCGGGATTTCGCCGGGACCGACGAACACGCAATCGACCTGCGGATGCGCGCGCAGCGGGTCGAAATCGTTGTGGTTGCTGATCCGCGGCAAAGCCGGCACGGCCACGCGCAAACGCGCTTCGGCTTTGCCGGCACGCTCGCGCGGCAAGGCATCCTCGGCTTCCAGATGCAGGCCGTGCAGATACGGCAACACGCCGAGCACCGGTTTGCCGGTCTCTCGTTCGAGCCAGTCGAGCCCGGGTTGCAGCAAGGCGATGTCGCCGCGGAAACGGTTGATGACGAAGCCGACCACGCGCGCGCGTTCGCTCTCCGAGAGCAGCGCCAAGGTCCCGACCAGGTGCGCGAACACGCCGCCGCGGTCGATGTCGGCGATCAGCACCACCGGGCAATCGACCGCCTCGGCATAGCCCATGTTGGCGATGTCGTTAGCGCGCAGGTTGATCTCGGCCGGGCTGCCGGCGCCTTCGACCACGACCGCATCGAAGCCTTCGACCAGGCGCCCGTGCGAGGCGAGCACGGCCTCGCGGGCGACGCGCTTGTAGTCGTGATAGCCGCGCGCATCCATGTTGCAGACGGCATGGCCGTGCAGGATCACCTGCGCCCCGGTATCGCTGTTGGGCTTGAGCAGCACCGGGTTGAAGTCGGTATGCGCGGCCACCCCGGCGGCCTGCGCCTGCACCGCCTGGGCGCGGCCGATCTCGCCGCCGTCGGCAGTGACCGCCGAGTTCAGCGCCATGTTCTGCGGCTTGAACGGCGCCACCGCGACGCCGCGACGGTGCAGCCAGCGGCACAACGCGGTGACCAGGGCGCTCTTGCCGGCGTCGGAGGTGCAGCCCTGCACCATCAGCACGCGTGCGCTCACGACGGACTCCTTTCGCTTAACGTTTCGGCCAGGGCCGCATCCAGTCGCGCCCATTGCGCGGCATCGCCGGGCAGGCCGAAGCGCAGGCTGGCCGGCGTCTCGAACAAACGGGTGAGGATGCCGCGCCGCGCCAGGGCCTCGTGCAAGTGGGCGGCCTCGTCGCTGCGATGCCACTGGAAGAAGGCACTGCCGCCGCTCGGTGCGAGGCCATGATTGCGCAGTAACGCGGCCAAACGCTCGCCTTGATTCCGTAATTGCACACGCATCGCCGCCTGCCAGTCGCGGTCGGCGAAGGCCTGGCGCAACACGTAACGCGCCGGGCCGGCCACGGCCCACGGGCCGAGGCGATCGCGCAAGCGTTCCAGCAAGGCCGGCGCGGCGCAGACGAAGCCGGCGCGCGCGCCGGCCAGGCCGAAAAACTTGCCAGCCGAACGCAGCACGATCAGCCCTTCGCGCTCGCTGTGCGCGCACAGGCTGTGCTCGGGCGTGGCGTCCATGAAGGCCTCGTCGATCAGCAGCCAGCCACCGCGTGCGGCGAGGCGCTGGTGCAGGCCGAGCAGGGCTTCGCGACCGAAGCGATCGCCGCCGGGGTTGTTGGGGTGGATCAGCACGACCACGTCGAAATCGTCGACGCCGGCGATCAACTCGTCCGCCGCGCGCAACTCGACCCGATGGCCGCAGCGGCGCCAGGCATGCGCATGTTCGGCGTAACCCGGCGCCAACACGCCGACCTGCGAGGCTTCACGTAATTCAGGCAAGGCCTGGATCGCGGCCTGGGAACCGGCGACCGGCAGCAACGCCGGCGCGCCGTAGTAATCGCAAGCCGCTTCGACCAAGCCGTCGTCGTCCTCGGGCAGGCGATGCCAGGCGCGCGCGGGAATCTCCGGCACCGGCCAGGCGATCGGGTTGATGCCGGTGGACAGATCCAGCCAGCGTTCCGGCGCGATGCCGTAACGCTGCGCGGCACGTAGCAGACGGCCTCCGTGCTCAAGCATGCGCTGGTCTCCTACCGTTCGGTGGCACCGCATCGTGCCTGTAAAAATGCAGCGATTGCGTGATGACGGAAACGTCGAACGCAATGGCACATTGCAACGCGTCTTCAGCCAAACACGCTGATTTCGACTTCGTCGCGGCCGATGAATGCCTCGTAGCACAATAAATATCGCCATCCATATCGGCAGGCCGCATGAATGCGTGCGCGGCCGGTGCAGGCATGCGAATCACGGTATGCGCCGCCGCGAATGCCGCCACCGTCAACAACCACAGCGCGACGCCGCGCCCGACCAAGCCTTGCGCTCGCACGATCGAGCGCGCATCCGGCGCCTGCCCTTCGCCGAGCGCCGGCCTTTGCTCCCACACGCCGTGGTACGGCGCGGCGCCGCCGAGGCGCACGCGCAGCGCGCCCGCCCCCGCCGCCATCACCGGGCCCGCATTTGGGCTGTCCCACAGCGGCGCTTGCCGGCGCCAGCAACGCAGCGCCGCGGCGGTGTCGCCGAACACGGCATAGGTCGCCGCGGTCAGGCGCGCCGGCACCCAGTTCAGCACATCGTCGATGCGCGCCGCGGCCCAACCGAAGCGTTCGTAGCGCGGCGTGCGGTAACCCCACATCGCATCGAGCGTGTTGGCCAGCCGATACAGCACCGCCCCGGCCGGCCCGAGCAGGGCGAACCAGAACAGCGCACCGAACACCGCGTCGTTGCCGTTCTCGAGCACCGACTCGGTGGCCGCGGCGGCGACGCGCTCGGCATCGAGCGCCGCGGTGTCGCGGCTGACGATGCGGCCGACCGCCGCGCGCGCCGCGTCCAGGTCGCCGTCGCGCAAGGCGCGCGCGACCGGCGCGGCGTGTTCGTCGAGGCTGCGCAGACCGAGGGTGAGATACAGCATGCCGGCCGCATAGGCGCCGGCCAACCAAGGCGAGCGTGCCAGCAACTCGAACTGCAGCCAGGCTGCGAGCAGGCTCGCCGGCAGCACCGCCACGGCCCAGGCCAGCACGCCGCGTCCGCGCCCGTCGCCATGCAAGCGGGCTTCGATCGCCCGCGCCATGCGCCCGAACGCGACCAGCGGATGCGCGCGCCGCGGTTCGCCGAGCAGACGATCCAGCGCCACCCCGCTCAGCATCGCGATGGCGAGCGTCGCCGGGCTCATGGCTGCAGGAGCTTGAGCGCCGCAACCGGGTTCGAGGGGAAATAGAAGTGGACGAAACTCGCGCTCATGCGGCGGTCGCGATACACCGCTTCGCGGCTCGGCCCGCCGTTCGGGTTGACCGATTCGGCGATCGCCGCGGCCCCGATCTCGGCACGCGCGTAATGGAAGGTATGCCCGCGCAAGCGGCCCTCGGGCAGCTCGACCGATTGCAGACCGAGCGCGGCCATGCGCGTCTGCATGACGGCATGCCCTGGCAGCAAGCCGGCCATGGCGGCGCGCTCGCCGTCGCGATCGGTCAACGAGTCGAGCGCATACAGCAGACCGCCGCACTCGGCCAGCAGCGGTTTGCCGGCGTCGCGATGTGCGTGCAGGTCCTCGTGCAAAGCGTGGTTGCCGGCCAGGGCCGACAGATGCAGTTCCGGATAGCCACCGGGCAACCACGCCGCATCGCAGTCGGGCAAGCCGTCGCCGGCCAGCGGCGAGAAGAACTTGAGTTCGGCGCCGGCCGCACGCAGCAGATCGAGATTGGCCGGATACAGGAAACAGAACGCGGCATCGCGGGCGATGGCGATGCGTACGCCTTGCAATTGCGCGGGCACCGGTTCGGCCTCGTCCGCCGCGAACGCGACCGGCGGCGGCAGTTCGGCGTCGGCGTGTTGGCCCCAGGCATCGGCCAACGCATCGAGCCGCGCGTCCAGATCGCCGAGCTCGCCGGCGGCGACCAGGCCGAGATGACGCTCGGGCAAGGCCAGGCCGGGGTCGCGCGGCAAGGCGCCGAGCCAGCGCAGATCGGCCGGCAGACTCTCGCGCAACAACTGCGCGTGATAAGCGCTGCCGATGCGGTTGGCGGCGACGCCGTACACCCGCAGGCCGTCGCGATAGCGCGCGAGCCCGGTCGCCAGGGCGCCGAAGGTCTGCGCCATCGCCGAACCGTCGATGACCGCGAGCACCGGCACACCCAACCGCTCGGCGAGGTCGGCGCTCGACGGCGTGCCGTCGAACAGGCCCATCACGCCTTCGATCAGGATCAGGTCGGCTTCGCCCGCGGCCGCATGCAAACGCGCGCGCACGTCCTGCTCGCCGCACATCCACAGGTCGAGCTGGTAAGCCGGATGACAGCCAGCGGGATGCCCGCTGGCGCGTTCGAGCACCATCGGATCGAGAAAGTCCGGCCCGGTCTTGAACACCCGCACCCGTCGGCCCTGACGCGCATGCCAGCGAGCGATCGCCGCGGTGACGCTGGTCTTGCCCTGGCCGGAGGCGGGGGCGGAGACAAGCAAGGCGGGACAGTGATGCCGGGAATCGGGAATGGGGAATCGGGAATCGGTCGAAGCCGCAGCGTCAATCGTGCCCACGCATGCGTCGGAGATTTCGCCCAATTTTTCGTTGCCAGAAGACATATCGCTCGTCCCGTCAGTGTCTACGAATCCCGCTTTTACGATTCCCGATTCCCCATTCCCGACTCCCGCTCTAAAGTTCGATCCCCTTCTGCGCCTTGATCCCCGCCTTGAACGCATGCTTGACCACGCGCATCTCGGTGACGGTGTCGGCCGCTTCGATCAGGGCATCGGGGGCGCCGCGGCCGGTGATGACCACGTGCTGCCGCTCCGGCCGCGCCGCGACCGCGGCCAGCACGTCGTCGAGGGCGACGTAGCGGTGCGCCAAGGCGATGTTCAATTCGTCGAGCAGGACGAAGTCGTAGCCGGGGTCGGCCATCATCTTCGCCGCGATCGCCCAGGCCGATTGCGCGGCGCGGATGTCGCGCTCCTTGTCCTGGGTTTCCCAGGTGAAGCCCTCGCCCATCACGTGATAGTCGAGTTCTTCGAAACGCCGGAAGAAAGCCTCTTCGCCGGTCGAGAAGCTGCCCTTGATGAACTGCACCACCCCGCACTTGAAACCGTGCCCGAGCGAACGCGCGAGCATGCCGAAGCCCGAGGAGCTCTTGCCCTTGCCGTTGCCGGTATTGACCACCAGCACGCCGCGTTCGATGGTCGCCTGGGCGATCTTGCGGTCGATCAGTTCCTTCTTGCGCTGCATGCGTTCGCGGTGGCGCTCTTCGCTGCTCGCCGCGAAACCGGCGCGGTCGCCCATGCCGTCGTTCTTGCCGCCGTTGTTGTTATCCGCGCTCATGCCGGCGCTCCGCTGCGCTGGCGCAGGACCAGGCCGCGCGCGACCGCATACACCACGAAGGCCAGGCCGACATAACCAGCCAAAGTGCCCAGAGCGCGCGGGTAGTACTGCGGGATGCGGTCGATGAAGCCGGCCAGGCTCGCATCGGGGTAGCGGCCGGACAGGAAATAAAACCCGCCCTTGGAAATCAGGTAGGTCACCACCGAGGTCGCCAGCAACACCAATACCAGGCGCGGCACCGTGCCCCAATGGTCGCGATGCACGCGCGCATAGACGCGGCCGCCGAACCACAGCGCGCCGTAGGCCAGGGCCAGCGCCCAATAGGCCGGCGACAAGCACCAGTCGGTGATGCGGCCGAGCGCCAGGCTGCCCAGGTCGAGCGCCGAGGACAACACGAAAAATGCCGGGAACGCCCAGACCGGACGCAGCAAGGCGCCGACCAGGAAAAACACCGCCCACGACGCGCTGGGCAAAGCGTCGACGCTGGCGAAATGTTGGCCGCGGGTACAGATCATCAGCAGCGCCAGTACCGCGGCGGTCGCGATCAGCGCCTGCCGCGATTCCAGCGGCAGCACCGCGGTGGAGACGACGGGAAGTGGGTTCGACATGATCAAGCTCCGGAGTGCGAAGGGGCGACGACTCGAAACGGTGCGGCGACGATCAACGGCTCGTGCTCGGCTGCGAGGCCGGCGGACGTGCGATGCGGGCGATCGCCGCGTGTGCGACGAACGCGACCGCGATGTAACTCATGGTGGTACGCACGAACAGCGGGCCCCAACGCCAGACCCGGCTCAGGTACTCGGCGAAGTTCGGCTCGGCGTAACGGCCGCCGAACCAGTAGAAGGCGCCGTTGGAAATCAGGAACGACAGGCTGGCGGCGACGAAGGCCACGCCGAAGGCCTGCGCGAGTCCGCGCCAACCGGCCTGCATGCGCGGCGCAACCCAGCGTCCGGCATACCAGAGCACGGCATAGGCCAGCAGCAGGAAGGCATACGACGGGGTCACGCAGTAATGGTCGAAGAAATTCAGGCCGCGCCCGGTGATCGCGAAGTAGTCGATGGCGACCGCCGCGAGCAGAAACACCGCGTAGCCCAAGTGCCGGCGCAGATACAGGCCGCCGAGAAAGAACACCGCCATCGAGGCATCGGGCAGATGCAGCAGATCGCCGAAGTGATGGAAGCGCGTGGCGATCATCACCATCAACAACAGGCACGACAGGCTTAATTGAATGGGACCGGGCAAATTCTTCATCGGCGACTCTCGATAGGCGCCGGCAACGCGGTGGTTGCCGGCAAAGTCCGCGGATGCGGGCCGAGGTTGCTGATCCGTCAGCGGGAAGGCCGGTAACGCAAGGTCAACAGATAATTGCGGCCGGGCTGATTGTAGAAAGCGGCGGTTTCGTAACGGCGATCGAACACGTTGTTCGCCGCCAACTGCACGCTCCAGGCCTCGTTGAAGGCGTAGCCCAGGCGCAGATCGGTGAGCGCGTAGCCGGCCAGGCGACGCGTATTGGCCAAGTCATCATAACGATCGCCCGCGGCATAGACGCTGGCACCGAACGACCAGGCACCGTTGCCGACCGCGATGCGGCGGTCGGCATCGATGCGCGCGCTCTGCCGCGCACGCCGCGGCAGGAATTTGTCGCGGCTTGCGCTGCGGCTGTCGTTGCGCGGGTCCAGCCAGGTCGCGCTGGCGCGCAGGTCCCAGTCGGCCAGACGGGTGTCGAACGCCGCTTCCAGGCCGCGGATGCGCGCGCGATCGACGTTGCCGGGCAAGCCGATCGAGGAATCGAACGCGATCAGGTCGTCGATGTCGCTCTCGTAGGCGTTGAGCGACCATACATGCTGGCGGCGCTCGCCGTGGATGCCGCGCAGGCCGATTTCGACGCTGCGCGAGGTTTCCGGCGACAGGCCGGCATTGCCGTAACCCGGGTAGTACAACTCGTTGAAGGTCGGTGCCTTGAACGCGGTGCCGTAGCTCGCGGTCAAACGCAGCGCCTCGCTGAGGTTCCAGCCCCACAGCAGGCTGCCGGTGGTCTCGCCGCCGAACTGGCTGTCGTCGTCGCGGCGCAGGCTGGCCTGCAGCGCGTGCGCGCCGAAACTCTGCTGCCACTGGCCGAAGGCGCCGCGCAGGATGCGGGCGTCGCGGGCATAGCGGGTATTGCTGTCGATGCGGTCGCGCTGCCAGTCGAAACCGAGCGTGAGCAGGCCGCTGCCGATGCCGATGTCGCCCTGCACCGAGCCGAGCTGACGCCGGGTCTCGAAGGTGCTGGAGTACTTGCCGTTCTTGTAGGTGTCGCTGAGGTCTTCGCTGCGGCCGGCGCTGGCGCTGAGGCTGACGCGGTCGCTGGGCCGGTAGCGCAGCTTGGCGCCGGCGACCTGCTGCACGCCGTCGGCCTCGTTGTTCTGGCTGCCGTCGTACTCGTTATGGTTTTCGGTGCGGAACAAGCGCGCTTCGGCGTCCCATTGCTCGTTGAAGCGGTAGCCGCCCTGCAGGGTCAGCGAATCGTTGCGATAGCCGTCGCGGTCGGGCGAATAAGTGAAGCAACCGGCACCGCCCGGCGAGGGCTTGCCGCGGCAGGCGTTGATGCCGTCGGTGTCTTCGTGGGCCGCGTTGATCGAATACCAGCCGCGCTCGCCCTTGCCGGCGACGCCGGCGGTGGCGCGATGGGTGGCGTAGCTGCCGATCGAGGCGCTGAAGCTCGGCACGAACGCGCCCTGCGGACGCCGGGTGAAGATCTGGATGACGCCGCCGATGGCCTCGGAGCCGTACAGGCTGGAGAACGGGCCGCGCACGATTTCGACGCGTTCGATCTGTTCGACCGGAATGTCCTGCAGCGAGGCGCCGCCGCTGGTCGCCGAACCGATCTTGACCCCGTCGATCAGCACCAGCACGTGGTCGGACTCGCTGCCGCGCAGAAACAGCGACGTCGCCTTGCCCGGGCCGCCGTTATTGGCCAGCGAAGCGCCCGGCGTGCCGCGCAACAGGTCCGGCAGCGACGAGGGCTGCAGGCGTTCGATCTGGGCGCGGTCGATCACGGTTACCGCGGCGAGCGTGGCGTCCTGGGTCTGGGCGGTGCGGCTCGCGGTGACCACGACCTGGTCGAGATCGACCGCGGGCGCGGCCAGTGCGGAGGCGGCGAATGCGGAACCGGCGAATACGAAAGCGCAGCGCGCGGGGATGCGCGCAAAGCGCGGAACAGCGGAAAAACGGAACGTCACAGTCGGCTCTCCATGGCCGCGCCTCACCCGCGCGGTCTAGACCAGGTCGTGACAGGGGGATGGCGGAACGGAGAGACGGCGCGCGCGCCGATGCCCCGAGACATGGCCCTCCGCCTGTCGGTTCGCGCTCCGGGCCGGTCTCCGGGCTTGCGAGCGGAGGCGGTCCGAGATCGGACCGGGTCTCCCGTACCGCGCCTTCCCGTGTCGGAACACAGTGGCGTCGTGCGGTACGTGTACTCGCTTACCGTTGCGGGGGCAGCTCCGGATTGACCGACCTGGCGAACGCCAGAAGCGGGGACCGGATTCCCGTTTCAATCGCCGATTGTGTGTCGGCGATCACCTTGAGCGCGCGCATCTTAGCAGTCGAGCGAGGTCGGGACGCCACCGGAATTCGTGCGAGCGCGCTTGAAGTCTCTGGACCGCGGCCAGGGCGCCCCTCGCGGGAGGCCTTCGTCATCTCCGCGCAGGCGGGGATGACGACTTGGGGGAATGACGGCTTGCGGAGATGAGGGGCTTAACGGGGATGAGGGCCGGAAAGCCCCAAGCGGGCCAGGCACAGCGGCCACCGGCCCGCCCCCAGATTCCGCAAAGAGTGTGCCATTACCACTTTTCTACTACTTGCGTTAGGCAGAATTTGGCCGCTTCATTGACCGGTTGTTACGTTCGTGTTAAATCCGAATGACATCGCTGTCATCCCCATCAAGGAGTCGTCATGCCCGTCCGCCGCACCTTCGCCGGTTCACGTCACCCTCTGGCCCTCGGCCTCCTGGTAGCGCTCGCCGCGCCGGTCCACGCGCAGGACGCGCCGCAAAGCGATCCCAAGACCCTGGACCAGGTCATCGTCACCGGCACCCGCGTCAGCGACCGCACCGTCGCCGAGTCCACCGCGCCGATCGACATCATCACCCCGGAGACCCTGGAAGCCACCGGCACCGTCGAGCTGGCCACCGCACTGTCGCGCGCCCTGCCCTCGCTGAACTTCCCGCGCCCCGCCATCACCGACGGCACCGACGCGGTGCGCCCGGCGCAGCTGCGCGGCCTCGCCCCCGACCAGGTGCTGGTGCTGGTCAACGGCAAGCGCCGCCACACCACCGCCCTGATCAACCTCAACGGCAGCCAGGGCCGCGGCTCCTCGCCGGTCGACCTCAACGCCATTCCGATCGCCGCGATCGAACGCGTCGAAGTGCTGCGCGACGGCGCCTCGGCCCAGTACGGCTCCGACGCCATCGCCGGCGTCATCAACGTCGTCCTTAAAGGAAGCGGCGAAGGCGGCAGCATCGCCGCGCGCTACGGCCAGTACAGCGCCGGCGACGGCAAGCAGTACCAGTTGTCCGGCGACACCGGCATCAAGCTCGGCGAGAACGGCTGGCTGCACCTGGCCGCGCAAGGCGGGCACCAGGACCAGACCAATCGTGCGCGGCCGTTCCAGGGCCGCGTCGAGCAGCGCTACGGCGATCCCGAGATCGACCAGGGCGCGTTCGCCTACAACGGCGAATACAGCCCGACCGATTACCTGAGCTTCTATTCGTTCGGCAGCTACAGCGAACGCGACGTGCTCTCCAACGGTTACTTCCGCTTCGCCGGCGACCCGCGCAACATCCCGGCGATCTACCCGAACGGCTTCCTGCCGCAGATCCACAACGTCAGCAAGGACCGCGCCGCGGTGTTCGGCCTGCGCAGCGAAACCGCCGGCGGCACCCAGATCGACCTGAGCTACAACTACGGCCACAACGGCCTGACCTTCGATATCGAAAACACCCTAAACCGCAGCCTGGGCCCGACCTCGCCGACGCAGTTCTACGCCGGCGCGCTGGAAGTCACCCAGCACGTGCTCAACCTGGACTTCACCAAGTCGGTCGACTTCGGCTGGCAGTACCCGGTGACCTTCGCCTGGGGCGCGGAATGGCGCGGCGAAGAGTTCTCCGAACGCGCCGGCGAGCCGCTGTCCTACGCCAACGGCGGCGTGGCCGCGCCGAACGGCCAGATCATCCCGGGCGCGCAGGTGTTCTCCGGCTTCCGCGCCAGCGATGCCGGCGACTTCGACCGTCACAGCTATTCGGTCTACATCGACGCCGAAGCCGACCTGACCGACAAGTTCTCGCTCGGCGCCGCCGCGCGTTACGAGACCTACAGCGATTTCGGCGAAACTACCTCGGGCAAGCTGTCCGGCCGCTACGCCTTCACCGACAAGGTCGCCCTGCGCGCCACCGCCTCGACCGGCTTCCGCGCGCCGTCGCTGCAGCAGCAGTTCTTCCAGTCGATCGCCACCAACTTCATCAGCGGCATCCCGTACGAGATCGGCACCTTCCGCGTCGACAACCCGGCCGCCATCGCCCTGGGCTCGGAAGCGCTGAAGGCGGAAGAGTCGACCAACTACAGCCTGGGCCTGGTGCTGCAGCCGGCCGACCAGCTCTACATCACCATCGACGCCTACAACATCCAGGTGAAGGACCGCATCCTGCTGTCGGAAAACCTGACCAGCGCGGCGGTGCGCAACTACCTCAACGCCAACGGCTATCCCGGCATCGGCGGCGGCCGCTACTTCACCAATGCCGTCGACACCGACACCAAGGGCGTGGACATCATCGCCACCTACGGTTGGGACGTCGGCTCGGGCAAGCTCAACCTCACCGCGGGCTACAACTACTCCAAGACCGAGATCGACAAGATCGCCCCGAACCCGCCGCGCCTGGCGGCGATCGACCCGGCCGCGGTGCGCATCGGCCGCACCGAAATCGGACGCATCACCAAGGGCGCGCCGCGCGACAAGTTCTTCCTCGCAGGCGACTGGAAGACCGGCAACTGGAACTTCACCGCCACCGCCACCCGCTACGGCGAGTTCACCGAGTTGCACGCGACCGACCCGAGGCAGGACCAGACCTTCGGCGACGAATGGACCCTGGACCTGGCCGCGACCTACCGCCTCAACAACTGGGACTTCACCGTCGGCGGCGACAACGTCCTCGACGCTTATCCCGACGAGTCCAAGCTGGTGCGCGGCACCCGCAACTACCTGCCGTACAACACCGCCTCGCCGTTCGGCTTCAACGGCGCCTTCGGCTACATCAAGGTCGGCTATAAGTGGTAAGCACGCGGCTCCTACGCTGGCAGCGCTGTCGCAGTGATTTTGATTTTCTTTTCTGCTTTACCGCTCAACCGTAGACCCGGAGGACGGCGCACAGGACGTGCGCCCAGCCTTTAAAAAGGAATGACTCGATAAGACAGGGACGTCTTATCGAAATCCCGGCGCTAGCATCGCACTCGCGGCCTGTGCCCTTGCAAGGAGAGCCCTCCCTTTAGTTACCTTTGACCGAAGGGAATCCAGACGGACTTTTGGGCTTAGCAAAAGAAAGTAACCCGGCCGCGTCAGCGGACGGAAGCCTCGCTCATGATAGAAGGAGACGCCGGAGGCCGGCAGGGCGCGGTCGCGGCTTGCGCCGCTCCTACCTTCGCGACGGCACGCCGCTTCGATGAATAGCATCGGCGGTGCCGCTTCTGCGCGTTCCTTGGTCGCGACTTGCGTCGCTCCTACAGAGATGGAACTCTGCCCTTGCTAGAAACATGCACCGCGACGGCCCGGACCTCCCGGGCCGTCGTTTTTCATCGACCGCAGTACATTCCCGCTATAAGCGAATCGGCTATAAAGAGGGCCTCGCCGCTGCGGGCGCCTGCGATCGGCCCCAGCGGCCCCGCTGCGACTGCCCGAGGTGTCCGCCATGCGCTCGACCGTTGCGCTGTTGCTGTCCCTGGCGATTTCGAACGTCATCGCCGCGCCCGCCAAGCGCGAACAGATCATGCTGCTGCAAGGCAAACCCGCCGGGCAGCAGATCGTCGAAACCGCGAGCGACGGCAGCACGCGCGTCGAATATCAGTACAGCGACCGCGGCCGCGGCGACCACCTCAAGACCGAATGGACGCTCGATGCGGCCGGCATTCCGGTCGAGTACCGCGGCAGCGGCCACAACTATCTGAAAGTTCCGGTCGAAGAGAGCTTCAGCGTGCGCGACGGCAAGGCGCGCTGGAAGAACGACAGCGAGCAAGGCGAGAAAGCCCTGACCGCGCCGGCCTTTTTCCTGCCGCTCAACGCCACCCCGGAAATCCAGGGCGTACTGGTGCGCGCGTTGCTGAAAGCGCCCGAGCGCAAGCTCGCCCTGCTGCCGGCCGGCGAAGCCCGGCTCGACAGCGCCGGGACGCTCGAAGTGCCCACCGCCAAGGGTCCGGCGATCTTGTCCTTGTATCGCGTGTCAGGGCTCGACTACACGCCCGGCTCGGTCTGGCTGGACGCCGAAGGCAACACCGCCGCGCTGATCATGGCCTCGGGCTGGGTCTCGATCCTTTCCCCCGAATACAAGGATTCGCTCGCCAAACTGATCGAATTCCAGGAACGCGCCGGCGCCGAGTGGTCGCTGAAGTTGGCGCGCGAGCTGACCCACACGCCGAAAGGCCCGTTGTTGATCCGCAACGCGCGCCTCTACGACCCACGCGACCTGTCGGTGACGCCGAACACCAGCGTCCTGGTCGAGGGCGAGCGCATCGTCCGCGTCGCCGCCGACGCCGCGCTCAAGCCACCGGCGAACGCCGAGATCCTCGATGCCGGCGGCCGTTTCCTGATGCCCGGCCTGTGGGACGCACACAAGCATTACGGCGACTCCGACGGCGCGATGGACATCGCGAACGGCGTCACCAGCAGCCGCGACGTCGCCAACAACACCGACGCCTTCCTGGACAAGGTCAAGCGCTTCGACGCAGGCACCGAGATCGGCCCGCGCGTGCTCGCCGCCGGCTTCATCGACGGCCCCGGGCCTTACGCCGGCCCCACCAAGATGTTGGTCGACACGCCCGAGGAAGCGATCAAGGCGGTCGACTGGTACGCCGACCACGGTTACATGCAGATCAAGAGCTATTCCTCGCTGAAACCCGAACTGGTGCCGGTGATCGCCGACCGCGCCCATGCCCGCGGCCTGCGTTACAGCGGCCACGTGCCCGCCTTCATGTCGGCGCGCCAATTCATCGAGGCCGGCGCCGACGAACTGCAGCACATCCTGTTCGTCGAACTCAACTTCCTTTACCCGCGCGTGCAGGAAACCCGCACCATGGCGCGGCTGACCGAGCCGGCCGCGCACGCCGCCGAGTTTCCGCCGGAACGCGCCGAGGTCCGCGATTTCATCGCCTTTCTCAAGCGCACGCATACCGTGCTCGACCCGACCATGGGCATCGCCGAAGACCTGTTCGCCGGCGACCCGCAGAGCAAGATCCCGCCCGGTTTGAAGACGGTCGCGCCGCGACTGCCGCCGCAAGCGCAACGCAACCTGAGCTGGGGCTCGTTGAAGGTACCCAAAGGCGAGGAACACGCCTATGCACAATCCTTCCCGACCATGCTGCGGGTGCTCAAGGCATTGCACGACGCCGGCGTGACGATCCTGCCCGGCACCGACGCCCTGGCCGGCTACATGCTGCACTCCGAGTTGATCCTGTACGCCCGCGCCGGCATCGCCAACGCCGAAGTACTGCGTCTGGCGACGCTGACCCCGGCGCAAGTGCTCGGCGTCGACAAAGACCGCGGCGTGATCGCCCCGGGCAAACTCGCCGACCTCGTGCTGATCGACGGCGACCCGATCCAGGACATGAACGACATCCGCAAAGTCGACGCCGTATTCAAGGGCGGCAAGCGCTACGACCCGGCGCAGATCGAGAAGGCGTTGGGGATCGTGCCGCGCAAGGCAGCGCCGATGGCGGCGAATTGAATGGTGTCCAGGGTCATGGCAGGCTGCTGAGAAACACGTCCCGCACGACCCCACTATCGTTGCCGTTGCCGTTGCCGTTGCCGTTGCCGTTGCCGCGAAGATTTTGCTGTTGCTGTGCGCAGCTACGCGCTCGCGAAGGCCATAGACGACCCGGAGGGCGGCGCGCAGGGATGCGCGCCGTTTTTCATCGGAACAGGGATGTCCCGTATGAAAAATCCTCGCGGATGCAACGCTCGTGCGGGCCCTTGATTCAAAGAAAAGCATTTTTCTTTGGTGACTTTTGACCAAAGGGAATCCAGACGGACTTTTGTTGCTTTAGACAAAAGAAAGTAACCCGCCGCTTTAGTGGCGGAAGCTTTTGGCGTTTGATCTTGATCTTGATCTTGCTGATCGAGAAGCCACAAGCAAGAGCAGAGCTTCCGTCCGCTGACGCGGCCGGGTTACTTTCTTTTGCTAAGCCCAAAAGAAAAGTAACCAAAGAAAAGGGCTCTCCTTGCAAGGGCACAGGCCACGAGTTCGCAGCCTGCGCCGGGATTTTCCGATAAGACGTCCCTGTCTTATCGGAAAACGCCGCACGTCCTGTGCGGCGCCCTCCGGGTCTCCAGGTGTTCTCGCAAGCTCGTCGCTGCGCCAAGCTTTTCACAGCAACAGCAATGCTGCCGCTCTTGGGTAGGAGCGGCGCAAGCCGCGACCACGAACAGACAAGGTCACAGCAAAAAAACAAAGACCCGCGAATCGCGGGCCTTTGTTGATCATGCGGCAACCGTTGCGCCGATCAATCCTTGCCGAACACCAGATGCCCACCCTGCGCATCCACGCGGATGGTGTCGCCGCTGACGAACTCGCCGCTGAGGATCTTCTGCGCGAGCGGGTTCTCCAACTGCTGCTGCACCGCACGCTTGAGCGGTCGCGCACCGTAGACCGGGTCGAAACCGACGTTGCCGATCAGGGCCAGGCCGGCATCCGACAGCGCCAGTTTCAGACCGCGCTCGGCGAGGCGCTTTTCCAGACCATGCAGCTGGATCTTGGCGATCTCGCGGATCTGGCTCTTGTCGAGCGGATGGAACACGACGATGTCGTCGAGGCGATTGATGAACTCGGGACGGAAGTGCGCCTGCACCACGCCCATCACCGCCGCCTTCATCTGCGTATAGCCCTCGGGCGTGTCGTCGGAATTCATCTCCTGGATCATCTGCGAGCCCAGGTTCGAGGTCATCACGATCACCGTGTTGCGGAAATCGACGGTGCGGCCCTGGCCGTCGGTCAGGCGGCCGTCGTCGAGCACCTGCAACAGGATGTTGAACACGTCCGGATGCGCCTTCTCGACCTCGTCGAGCAGGATCACGCTGTAGGGACGGCGACGCACGGCCTCGGTCAGATAGCCGCCCTCTTCGTAGCCGACATAGCCCGGAGGCGCGCCGACCAGGCGGCTGACCGCGTGCTTCTCCATGAACTCGCTCATGTCGATGCGGATCATCGCGTCGGCCGAGTCGAACAGGAACTCGGCCAGCGCCTTGCACAACTCGGTCTTGCCCACGCCGGTCGGGCCTAGGAACAGGAACGAACCACTCGGACGGTTCGGGTCCGACAGGCCGGCGCGCGAACGCCGCACCGCGTCGGACACAACCCGCACGGCTTCGTCCTGGCCGACCACGCGCGCGTGTAGGGCCTGCTCCATCTTCAGCAGCTTGTCGCGCTCGCCTTCGAGCATCTTCGCCACCGGGATGCCGGTCCAGCGCGCCACGACTTCGGCGATCTCTTCGGCGGTGACCTTGTCCTGCAGCAGCTTGAAGCCCTGGGTCTCGGCTTCCTGCGCGGCCTTGAGCTGCTTCTCCAGCTCGGGCAGCTTGCCGTACTGGATCTCGCTCATGCGCGCGTAATCCTGGGTGCGTTGCGCGGCTTCCAGGTCGAGCTTGGCCTGCTCGATCTGCTCCTTGATCTTGGTCGCGCCCTGCAAGGTCGCCTTCTCGGCCTTCCAGATTTCCTCGAGGTCGTTGAACTCGCGCTCGAGCGTGGCGATCTCGGCTTCGAGATCGGCCAGACGCTGCTTGGACTCGGCGTCCTTCTCCTTCTTCAGCGCCTCGCGCTGGATCTTTAGCTGGATCAGGCGGCGTTCCTTGCGGTCGAGTTCCTCGGGCTTGGAGTCGATCTCCATGCGGATGCGCGAGGCGGCTTCGTCCATCAGGTCGATGGCCTTGTCGGGCAGCTGGCGGTCGGCGATGTAGCGATGCGACAGGGTCGCCGCGGCGACGATCGCCGGGTCGGTGATCTCGACGCCGTGGTGCACGGCGTAGCGCTCCTTGAGGCCGCGCAGGATCGCGATGGTGTCCTCGACCGTCGGCTCGCCGACGAACACTTTCTGGAAGCGGCGCTCCAGCGCGGCGTCTTTCTCGACGTATTTGCGGTACTCGTCGAGCGTGGTCGCGCCGATGCAATGCAGCTCGCCGCGCGCGAGCGCGGGCTTGAGCATGTTGCCGGCGTCCATCGCACCCTCGGCCTTGCCGGCGCCGACCATGGTGTGCAGCTCGTCGATGAACAAGATCACCTGGCCTTCGTTCTTGGCCAGGTCGTTGAGCACGGCCTTGAGGCGCTCTTCGAACTCGCCGCGGAACTTGGCGCCGGCGATCAGCGCGCCCATGTCGAGCGACAGCACGCGCTTGCCGCGCAGGCCTTCGGGCACTTCGTTGTTGATGATGCGCTGGGCCAGGCCTTCGACGATGGCGGTCTTGCCGACGCCGGGTTCGCCGATCAGCACCGGGTTGTTCTTGGTGCGGCGTTGCAGCACCTGGATGGTGCGACGGATTTCTTCGTCGCGGCCGACCACCGGGTCGAGCTTGCCCGACTCGGCGCGCGCGGTCAGGTCGATGCAGTATTTTTCCAGCGCCTGCCGCTGTTCTTCGGCGTTTTCGGATTGCACGCTTTCGCCCCCGCGCAGTTTGTCGATGGCCGGTTCGAGCTTGGCCTTGGTCGCTCCGGCCGCCTTCAGCGCGCGGCCGACTTCGCCGCCGTCGTCGAGCGCGGCGAGCAGGAACAATTCGCTGGCGATGAAGGCATCGTTGCGCTGCTGCGCCAGCTTGTCGGTGACGTTGAGCAGGCGCGCCAGGTCGTTGCCGACCGAGACTTGCCCGGCTTGGCCCGACACCTTGGGCAGTTTCTCCAACGCTTCGCCGAGGCGCTCACGCAACAGCGGCACGTTGACGCCGGCCTGGGCCAGCAACGGACGCGTGCTGCCGCCGCTCTGCTCGAGCAGAGCGGTCAGCAAATGCGCCGGCTCGATGACGCTGTGGTCGCGCCCGACCGCGAGCGATTGCGCGTCCGACAGCGCCTGCTGGAAGCGCGAAGTAAGCTTGTCCATCCGCATGAGTGGTCTCTCCGAAGGTATGGCGGCCCGGGGCGCGAGTGTCGCGCCGCGGCCGCGAATGACCTGTTAATGCGGGCTGGAGGGGGCGATTCAAGGCGGGATGGGGGGCCCGGGACGGCCAGTTGGCCGGTTCGGCAACTGACTGCAGAGCAAATCCCCCTAGCCCCCTTTTCCAAAGGGGGGAACTGCAGGCGCTAGCGGTGATCTCGTCCAGCAACGCGCCGCTGCCCGACGCCCCCTTTGCAAAGGGGGCGAGCGCCCGGCATTGGTCTGAGGCCTGATCGACGCAATAGCGCGGGGGATTTGCTTCGCTCGCGCGCTATGGCGACTCAACACAGCAAGAGCAAATCCCCCCTGCCCCCTTTTTCAAAGGGGGCGGGGACTGCCTGCGCGGTGTTCGGGTGGGGAAATTCGAAAGAAAGCGATCTGGAACCGCGGATCAGACCAGGCTGTTCGGCTGCAGGATCTCGACCCAGTAACCGTCCGGGTCCTTGATGAAGGCGATGTTCTTCATGCGACCGTCGCTGAGGCGTTTCTGGAAGGCGACGCCGAGTTGCTCGAAGCGCGCGCAGGCGGCTTCGATGTCGGGCACCGACACGCAGATGTGACCGAAGCCGCGCGGATCGCTGTTGCCGTCGTGGTAGGCGAAGTCCGCGTCGTCCTCGGTGCCGTGGTTGTGGGTCAGTTCGAGCACGCCGCGCTGGCTCAGCAGCCATTCGCCGCGCGCGGGTTCTTCGGCCGGGATCTGCGCGGGGTCGGCCACCAACACCAGGAAGTACAGGCTGAACTTGGCTTCGGCGAAGTCGCGCTTGCGCACCAGGGTGAAGCCGAGCACGCGGGTGTAGAAGTCCAGCGACTGGCGCGGATCTTTCACCCGCAGCATGGTGTGGTTGAAGACGAAGTCGCGGGTGGCGGCTTCCGGGCGCGCGGTCACGCCGGGGACGGCGTCGAGTTCGTTCTGCAAGGACATGGCGTGGGCCGGTTCAAAGGGGAACAGACGATCTGCGGGCAAACCCGGCCGCTCTCAAGCCTGCGGCTCGGCCGGCACGGCATTGCGCTGCAAAGACAGCAAGCCCAGCAAAACCGCCAGACCGACGTAGGCGCCGATGAATTGCAGGGCGATCGTGCGCTGCAGCCCCTCCAGGGCCCACGGCAGGTAGATGCCGCCGCGCGGGTCGACCGAGTGGATGATGCCGAACAGGCTCAACGCCGCGCCGGCCAGCAGGAATACCGAGGCGCGACGCAGGCGGCCGTCGACCATCGCCGCAACCGCCGAGGTCCAGATCATCGAGGTCATGATGAAGCCGTTGCCGAGGGTCACGATCACCGCGAGCTCGGGCAGGCCGTGGCCGTCGAGCGCGTTCATGAGCTGCGCATGGTGGTCCGGGGCGATCCAGCCCGGGTTGCCGGTCTTGATCGCCAGCATATAGGCCACCGACGGCAGGAAGCCGAACACCATCGCGGTCGCATGCTTGCTCGGCGTGGCCTGGAAGGCCTGGGTGGTGATGTCGAGGGCGACGTAGACGATGATCGGCGCGAGCACCGCCAGCGGCAGCCACTGCACCAGGCCGGAAACGATGCCGAGGATGCCGCCGAGGCCGATGAACAAGCCGGTCAACAAGGTGTAGCCGCTGCGCGCGCCCATGTGCTTGTAGGCGGGCTGGCCGATGTAGGGCGTGGTCTGGGCGACGCCGCCGCAAAACCCGGCGACCAGGGTCGAGAAGGCCTCGGCCAGCAGGATGTCGCGGGTGCGGTAATCGTCGCCGGCGGCGCGCGCGCTTTCGCTGACGTTGATGCCGCCGACCACCATCAGCAGGCCGAACGGCAACAGCAGCGGCAGATAAGGTTTGGTGTAGGCCAGGCCGTCGATGAAGCCCAGGCTCGGCCATGGCAGCACGAAACGCAGCGGCGAAGGCTCCGGCCAAGCGAAGCCCGGCGCTCCCAACCCCAGCGCCCCGAAGCCGTAATACAGCACCGTGCCAAACACGAACGCCAGAAACACCCCCGGCAGCTTCACCGGCAATCGCCCCTTGGCGATCAACACATACAACAGCAAACCCAAGGTGATGAAACCCACCATCGGCGAGCGCAAGGTCTCGATCAGCGGCAGGAAGCCCATCAACACCAGCGCCACGCCGGCGATCGAACCGAGCAGACCGGCGCGCGGAATCAGCCGGGTGACAGTGTCGCCGGCGAACGACAACACGAACTTCAGCACGCCCATCACCACCAACGAGGCCATGCCGAGCTGCCAGGTGGCGAGGGCCGCGGCCTGTTCGTCCATGCCCTGCTGCTTGAACCCGACGAAGGCCGGGCCGAGCACCAGCAAGGCCATGCCGATGCTGGTCGGCGCATCCAGGCCCAGCGGCATCGCGGTGACGTCGTCGCGACCGCTCTTGGCCGCCAGGCGCCGCGCCATGAAGGTGTAGATCAGGTTGCCGACCAGCACGCCGAAGGCGGTACCGGGGAACATGCGCGTATAGATGACCTCGGCCGGAAAACCGAAGATGCCGATCAGGGCCGCGGAGATGAAGCCGAGGATCGACAGGTTGTCGACGACCAGGCCGAAGAAGCCGTTGAGATCGCCTGCTACCAGCCAGCGGCGCGGCGCGGCGGCGCTCATCGAACGCACTCCACGCGGCCGGCGGTGACGGAAGCGGCGGGTGCAACGCGAAAACTCGATGGCGTCATGTGGGTACTCGAAACGCGAAAGGTCGACGCATCCCTGCCCGGTGGAACCCGCGCTCCGTGTGCGGGTGGATTGCGATGATGGCAATGACGGGAAATCCATCCCGTCGGGACGACGCGCTTTAAGAGTAGGAGCGGCGTCCCACAGGGATTTCCTACGGTCAAAAGCCGCGACCATGAACCGTAAGCGCGACGTCCCTCCCGGAAACCCGCGGATTTCGCCGGCAGACCCGGTCCGTCCGGAGCATAGAACGCCGCAGACCCTTTGGGGCCCGGGCTGGGGAAACGCAGCGGTCCAAATGGCGGCATGGCCGCCCGCCGCGAGCGCTCAGCCCTCGACGTCCAGCCAGCCGCGATAGCGCACCAACAAGCCCACGACCGGCAACTGCGCGGCGACGTCGAAGTGATAGCGCCCGTCGCGCTCGAACTCGCGCGCGCGCACGCCGGCGAACCAGCCCGACGGCAGGGGCAGCCCTAGCGCACGCACCCGCACCAGCCGCCACGACAGGCCGGGGTCGTCCGCCCCGCTGTCGCCCTCCGCCGGATCCACCGGCCCGTCGGCGAGCTGGGCCGGCATCACCGCCGACGACACCGTCACCTGCGCGCCGGTGCCGAGCGACAGCACGCCCGACGCGGCCGCATCGGGCAGCTCGCCGGCCAGGTCCAACGCGAACGCGAACCGCATCGGCCCCAGGCGTTCGAACACCAGGCCATCGCGTTCGACCAGGCGCGAGCGCATCGCCGACTTGCCGAAACGCCGGGTCCAGGTCTCGCCGCGCGCGTTGGCGTCGATCTCGACCTCGATCGGCCCGGCATGCGCCTTGGGCAGGCGGGCAATGCGCGCGAACAACCGCGAGCACAGCCCGCGGCCGCGTTCGACTTGGGCTTCCCCACGATAGGTCCGGCGCCCGCCGCGGCCATGCAGCAGCCGCAGGGTCCGCGGCAGGTACACGAAGCGCACACCGAGCGCGCGCGGATACAACCCCTCGCGCGCGCCCAGCCGCGCCTCGTCCCGGGTCGGCGCCCGGTTCACTGCCTGGTTTCGCATTTACAGCCCGCGCAGATCGTCCGGCACCGTGTACTCGCGGCCGTCATAGGCCAGGCGCACGCTGCTCTTCCTGGTCGGGCCGGGCACTTCGTTGCAGTCCTTGTCGTCGAGCTCGTTGCGGGTGCTTTCCTCGACGCTGTTGATGCGTAGGCCGGCATAGCCGCGGTCGCGCTTGGCGTCGATCGCGACGGTGCGCTGCACGTTCTCGAATTCGCCGGCGCAATTGGTGTCCCACTCGCCGCGCTCTTTCGACACTTCCAGCTTGCTCAGCACCGGCCGCAGCTTGGCGCCGTCGCCGACGTACAGGTTCATCACCGTGCTGCCGTAGGGGTTGGCGCGCGAGGAGCCGGTGTAGCCAATGCGCACGCCGAAGGCGGTGGTGCTTTCGTTGAGGCGATATCGCGCGGTGTCCAGGGTCACCGAACTGATCCGCACCGCATCCGACTGCAGCGCATCATCCTCGCGGTAACGCTGCAGGATGCGCGGGCGCGCCGAATCGGCGACCAGCACTTCCAGGTCGGCGGTGTCGCTGTCCATGCCGGTCGCGGCCTGATGACGCAGCCGCACCGCCAGCAGAGTCTTGTCCGGCGAAGCCGGCCAGACCTTGCAGGCCACTTCGCCGAGATTGATCCAACGCGTGGGCGAGCCGGCGGTGCGCAGCAGCTCGCCCTCGTCGCCGGTTTCGCCGGTGCTGCCGGGATAGGCGGCCCGCAGCAAGTCGTAAACGCGCGCCTCGCAATCCGCCGCCATGGCGTCGGTGCACAGTAGCGCGGTGAGGGATAAAGAAAGGGACAGGACCGTCCGTTGGGCCAAGAGAGTCATCATTGCATCCAGATGAGGGTCGCCATGCGGCCGGTGCGGCGGTCGCGACGATGGGAGTAGAAGCGGCCGGGTTCGGAAATCGTGCACAACCCGCCGCCGTGGATATGATCGGCCGCCAGGCCGGCCTGCGCCAGACGCATCCGCGCCAGGGCATACAGATCGACGCGCCAATGCTGCGGCCGCGTGGCGACGAAGGCCGAGGCCGCCTCGGCATCGCCGGCGACGAAGGCCTCGCGCACTTCGGCGCCGATTTCGTAGTGCTGCGGACCCGCCGCCGGCCCGAGCCAGGCGCGCAGGCGGCCGGGCGTGGTGCGCATGGCCGCGACCGTCGCTTCGAGCACGCCGGCGGCCAGGCCGCGCCAGCCCGCATGGGCGGCGCCGACCTCGCTGCCGTCTTCGGCGGCGAACAGCACCGGCAGGCAATCGGCGGTGAGGATCGCCAACACCGTGCCGGGGCTGGAGGTCACCGAAGCATCGCCGACCGGTTCCTCGTCGCCGTCGCTGCGGCCGTCGAAACGCACCACGTCGACGCCATGCACCTGATGCAGCCAACGCGGCGGCGACGGCAAGCCCGCACGTTCGACCAGCAGCTCGCGATTACGCGTCACCGCGGCCGGATCGTCGCGATCGCTGCCGTAACGCGTGCCGAGATTGAAGCGATCGAACGGCGCCTGCGACACGCCCAGACCGCCGCGCACCGTGGTGAACCCGTGCACGGACGCGGCCATCGGCCACTGCGCATCGATCCACGGCGCGGCGTCCGAGGTCATCGGCCGGCCTCGGCGGCGGCGCGGGTGTCGGCGCTCAGTTCGGCGACCAGATGGCGCAGGTCGGCCGGCACCGGCGCGGTGCAGCGAATCGGTTCGCCACTGACCGGATGGACGAACTCCAGGGTCTCGGCATGCAGGGCCTGGCGCTTGAAGCCGCGCAGAGCCTCGACCAACCCGTCTGTGGCGCCCTTGGGCAGCTTGAGCGGGCCGCCGTACAAGGGGTCGCCGACGATCGGGTGCTTGAGATGCGCCATGTGCACGCGAATCTGGTGGGTGCGCCCGGTTTCCAGGCGGCATTCGAGCAGGGTGTGGGCGCGGAAGCGCTCGCGCAGGCGGTAATGGGTGACCGCATCGCGGCCGTCCTCGCGCACCGCCATGCGCAGGCGATCGCGCGGGTGGCGGTCGATCGGCGCGTTGGCGGTGCCGCCGGAGACCAGCGCCCCGACCACGACCGCGAGGTATTGGCGGTGCACTTCGCGCGCCGACAGCTGTTCGACCAGCGAGGTATGCGCCGGCAGGGTGCGGGCCACGACCATGACCCCGGAGGTGTCCTTGTCGAGGCGGTGGACGATGCCCGCCCGCGGCAGGGTCGCCAGGCCGGGATCGCGGTGCAGCAAGGCATTGACCAGGGTGCCGGCGTGGTTGCCGGCGCCCGGGTGGACGACCAGCCCGGCCGGCTTGTCGAGGACGATCACGTCGGCGTCCTCGTAGAGCACGTCCAGGGCGATGTCTTCGGCCTCGGCGCGGGTCTGGATGTCGAGGACGACGGTCAGCTCGACCGACTCCCCGCCCTGGACCGGATCGCGCGGCCGCACCTCGCGGCCGTTCAGGCGCGCGTCGCCGGATTTGATCCAGGTGGCCAGGCGCGAGCGCGAGTAATCGGGGAACAGTTCGGCCAGAACCGCATCGAAGCGGCGCCCGGCGGCGCTGTCGGGCACGGTGGCGGTGAGGGTCTGGCGGGGCTCGGTCATCGGAGGGGTCTATACGGCGGCGGGGAGACGGGATCGGTTAAGGGGCACGACCCGCGGACTGCTATTATCGGCGCTTCGTGCCTCCGGCGCCCGTCGATGCCTGCCATGACTGTACGTTTTGCCCCTTCCCGCGGACTTGTTCGCCTGTTTTGCCTGCTGCTGATCGTGGTTTTCGCTGCCTCCGGCTGCAGCCGCGTCGGCAAGATGTTCAAAAAGGACAAAGACGCGGACGAAGGCCAGCCGGTCGAGGCCATCTATAAGAAGGCCCACGGCTCGATGGTCAACGGCAACTGGGCCTCGGGCGAGGCGAGCTTCAAGCGCCTGGTCGCGCAGTACCCCTATGGCCCCTACACCGAGCAGGCCCTGGTCGAGACGGCCTACGCCCAGTACAAGTCGGGCAAGCACGACGACGCGATCAGCAGCATCGACCGCTTTATCCGCACCTACCCGACCCACCGCAACGTCGCCTACCTGTACTACCTGCGCGGGTTGGTGAACTCCAGCCGCGACACGGTGTTCCTGCAGCGCGTCTGGCGCCTGGACGTCAGCCGCCGCGACCTGTCGACGCCGATGCAGGCCTACAACGACTTCCTGATCGTGGTCGAGCGTTATCCGAACAGCCGCTACGCCGAGGACGCGCGCAAGCGCATGCTCGCCCTGCGCGACACCTTCGCCCGCCACGAGCTCGACGTGTCCCTGTACTACCTGCGCCGCACCGCCTTCGTGGCCTCGGCCGACCGGGCCAAGTACCTGCTCGAGACCTATCCGCAGAGCCGCTACCAGAACGATGCGGTCGCGGTGCTGATGAAGGCCTACGAAGGCCTGGGCAACCAGACCCTCGCCGCCGACGCCAAGCGCGTGCTGCAGCAGAACGACGCCACCCACCCGGCGCTGTCGGAAGACTGGCCGGACTACCCGAGCAACCTGCGCAAGCTCAACCCGTTCGCGGGCGAGAAGTCGGCAGTCGACAACCGCGACCGCGACGAAGAGAAGCGCAAGCAGTAAGCGCCCGCTTCGCCGCACAGCACCAAAGAAAACGCCGCCCTCGGGCGGCGTTTTTTGTGGGTTGGATACTGCCGCCTGCGCGTCGCCGCTGCCCCTGTAGGAGCGGCGTGAGCCGCGACCGCGCTAACGCGGCAACGACGCAAGCGCGGTTTCGCGCGGCGGAGGACCGGGCTTCGGGGGCGTGGTATCGATCGCTTCCCGGGCGCCGCCGCTGCCCCTGTAGGAGCGGCGCGAGCCGCGACCGCGCTACCGCAGCAACGACGCAAACCCGGTTTCGCGCGGGGGAACCGGGCTTCGGGTCGGAGCGTGGTATCGATTGCTTCGGTTGGTCGCGGCTCACGCCGCTCCTACTAGAACGCTACGCGCTCAACCGACGTAGCCATTGGTGATCGGATAACGACGCTCGCGGCCGAACGCCCGCCGCGAGACCTTCGGACCCGGCGCAGCCTGGTGCCGCTTCCATTCGCTGATGCGCACCAGGCGCAGCACCTTGTCGACCGTCGCCGGGTCGAAGCCGACCGCGACGATCTCGTCGCGCGACTGCTCCTGGTCGACATGACGCAGCAGGATCGCGTCGAGCACGTCATAAGGCGGCAAGGAATCCTGGTCCTTCTGGTTCTCGCGCAACTCGGCCGAGGGCGGACGATCGATCACCGCCCACGGAATCACCGGCGCGCCGGCGATCGCGTTGCGCCAGCGCGCCAGCGCGAACACCTCGGTCTTGTACAAGTCCTTGATCGGCGCGTAACCGCCGCACATGTCGCCATAGATGGTGGCGTAGCCGACCGCGTACTCGCTCTTGTTGCCGGTGGTCAGCAGCAGGCCGCCGAACTTGTTGCTCATCGCCATCAACAGCGCGCCGCGGGTGCGCGATTGCAGGTTTTCCTCGGTGACGTCGACCGCCTTGTCGGCGAACACCTCGGCCAGGGTGTCCAGATAGCCCTGGAACGGCTTTTCGATCGGCAGCGCCAACAGGCGTACGCCCTGGCTCGCGCATTGTTCGGCGGCCAGGTCGTTGGACAGATCGGCGGTGTAGCGCGAGGGCATGCGCACCGCGACTACGTTCTCGGCGCCGAGCGCATCCACCGCGACCGCCATCACCAGCGAGGAATCGATGCCGCCCGACAGCCCCAGCCAGACCTTGTCGAAGCCGTTCTTACGGCAGTAGTCGCGGGTGCCGCGCACCACCGCACGCCAGGCCAGCGAGTCGCGGCCCTCGTCCTGCTCGGCCGGCCAAGCCACCGGCACGAAGCTGCGGTCTTCGTCGCGATAGTCGGCGAGCAGCCAGTGGTCCTCGAACGCGGTCGCGGCCGGATGCACATGGCCGTTGCCGTCGGCGAGCACCGAGGCGCCATCGAACACCAGGGCGTCCTGGCCGCCGACGACGTTGAGATAGGCCAGCGCGACGCCGGTTTCCTTGGCCCGCACCTCCAGCAATGCATCGCGCTGGGCGTGCTTGTCGCGCTCGAACGGCGAGGCGTTCGGCACCAGCACCAGACTGGCGCCGGCGGCCGCGGTCGCGGCGAGCGGCTCGGCGAACCACAGGTCTTCGCAGATCACCAGGCCGACCGCGACGCCCTCGACCTCGAACACGCAGGCCTCGCCGTCGGGATCGACGTCGAAGTAGCGGCGCTCGTCGAACACCGCGTAATTCGGCAGCTCGCGCTTGCGATACGTGGTTTCAATGCGCCCGTCGCGCAGCACGCTGGCGGCGTTGTAGACCACCGCGCCGGCGGCCTGCGGCCAGCCGACGACGGCGACGATGCCGCGCGCGGCCTGGGCGATCCGCTCCAGCGCACCCTCGCATTCGGCGAGGAAACTCGGCCGCAGCAGCAGGTCTTCCGGCGGATAGCCGCTGACCGCGAGCTCGGGAAACAGCACCACGTCGGCGCCGTGCCGGTCGCGGGCCTCGACGATCATCGCCGCGATGCGTTCGGCGTTCTTTTCGACCGCACCGACCGGGAAGTCGAACTGGGCCAGGGCGATGCGCAGGGTCTTGGACATGCGGCGATTCTCGTAACGACCAGTCAGTCGTGGGTGTAGCCAGCCTCGCGCTGGGCGCGAATGGCGATGATTAAAACGGTATCGAACTCGCCGAGGTAGCGATACAGAGCGACGTATCCCTGCGCGTCGCGTCCGATGACCAGTTCGCGCAGATCCTGCTCGAGCACACGCCCGATCAGAGGATTGTCGGCCAATACGTCGATGGCGTGCAGGATGCCCTCGATGCGCGGTTCGCGCTGGGCGACCTCGTGCCGGTCCAGATGATCGAGAATCCGAGCGAAGTCCTCCGCCGAGCCTGGCGAGAGGACGATTCGGGTCACGATTCGCGCCCGAAGGTCTTCTTGGCCGGCGTTACCGGACTTTCGCCGCGTGCGCGGCGCGAGAGGTAGTCGCGCATGTCGTCCCAGGCGATCACCTGCCCGTCCGCAACGAAGCTCTGCCAACGACGCTCGGCCTCGCCGATGAAGTCGCGCCGACGCTCGGCTTCGTCGACCTTCTCCTCGAGCGCTCCGAGGATGAAGCCATGCGGCGTGGTGCCGCTGCGCTCGGCGGCGCGGGCGATGCGCGCCTTGAGTTCTTCGGTCAAGCGGATGGTGGTGGTGGACATGGGCGTCTACGCCGGACGGGAGGTGGCGAAGACCAATGTAGCACATGAGTGCTACATACAAAAAAGCCGCCCTAAGGCGGCTTTTTTGCGTTCCGACCGGCGAGACGAACTCGTCTGCCGGCCTGCCTGGCCGCTTACTTGGCCAGACGCTTGGCGATCGCCGCGCCGAGGTCGCCCGGCGACTTCACCGTGGTGACGCCAGCCTTTTCCATCGCCGCGAACTTGCCTTCGGCCGTGCCCGAACCGCCCGAGGCGATCGCACCGGCGTGGCCCATGCGCTTGCCCTTCGGCGCCGAAGCGCCGGCGATGAAGCCGACCACCGGCTTGGTCACGTACTGGGCGATGAACTCGGCCGCTTCTTCCTCGGCCGAACCGCCGATCTCGCCGACCATGATGATGCCTTCGGTCTGCGGGTCGTCCTGGAACCACTTCAGCGCGTCGATGAAGTTGGTGCCGTTGATCGGGTCGCCGCCGATGCCGATGCAGGTCGACTGGCCCAGGCCCACGTCGGTGGTCTGCTTGACCGCTTCATAGGTCAGCGTGCCCGAACGCGAGACGATGCCGATCTTGCCCGGCTTGTGGATGTGGCCCGGCATGATGCCGATCTTGCACTCACCCGGGGTGATGACGCCGGGGCAGTTCGGACCGACCAGGACCACGTCGTCGAAACCGTTGAGCGTGTTCTTGACGCGCAGCATGTCGAGCACCGGAATGCCTTCGGTGATGCACACGATGACCTTGATGCCGGCGGCGGCCGCTTCCAGGATCGCGTCGGCCGCGAACGGCGGCGGCACGTAGATGACCGAGGCGTCGGCGCCGGTTTCATTGACCGCGTCGCGCACGGTGTTGAAAACCGGCAGGCCGAGGTGCTGAGTGCCGCCCTTGCCCGGGGTCACGCCACCGACGACCTTGGTGCCGTACTCGAGCATCTGTTCGGCGTGGAAGGTGCCCTGCGAGCCGGTGAAGCCCTGCACGATCACTTTCGTGTTCTTGTTGATCAAAACGGACATGTCATTAGCCCCTTACTTGCCAGCGACGGCGGCAACCGCCTTCTTCGCGCCATCGTTGATGTTGTCGGCCGGGGTAATGGCCAGACCCGAATTCTTCAGCAGTTCCTTGCCGGCTTCCACGTTGGTGCCTTCAAGGCGCACGATCACCGGCACCTTGACGTCGACTTCCTTGACCGCGGCAATGATGCCCTCGGCGATCATGTCGCAGCGGACGATGCCGCCGAAGATGTTGACGAAGATCGCCTCGACCTTGTCCGAGCTGAGAATCAGCTTGAACGCCTCGGTCACGCGCTCCTTGGTGGCGCCGCCGCCGACGTCGAGGAAGTTGGCCGGCGAGCCGCCTTCCAACTGGATCACGTCCATGGTCGCCATCGCCAGACCGGCGCCGTTGACCATGCAACCGATGTTGCCGTCCATGGTGACGTAGTTGAGATCGTGCTGGCTGGCCAGCACCTCGGTCTCGTCTTCCTGACGGATATCGCGCATCGCGGCGAGATCCTTGTGGCGGAAGGTCGCGTTGTCGTCGCTGTTGACCTTGCCGTCGAGCACGGCCAGGTTGCCGTTGGTAAGAATCGCCAGCGGGTTGAGTTCGACCAGCGCCAGGTCCTTCTCGTTGAACAGCTTGTACAGGCCCAGCATGATCGTGGTCAGCTGGCCGGCCTGCTTGGCGGTGAGGCCGAGGTCGAAGGCGAGCTCACGGCACTGGTAGGCCTGCAGGCCCTGCACGTAGTTGACGTGCACGGTCTTGATCGCGTCCGGGGTTTCCTCCGCGACCTTCTCGATGTCCACGCCGCCTTCGGCCGAAGCGATGAAGGTGACCGACTGGGTCGAGCGGTCGACCAAGATCGACAGGTACAGTTCCTTGTCGATGTCGGTGCCTTCGGAGATCAGCACCGAATCGATCGGCAAAGCGACGCCGGCCGACTGGTAGGTCTCCATCTTGGTGCCGAGCATGGCCTGGGCGTACTGCTTCACTTCGTCGAAGTTCTTCGCCAGCTTGACGCCGCCGGCCTTGCCGCGGCCGCCTGCGTGGATCTGGGCCTTGACCACCCACAGGTCGCCGGGAATGGCCTTGGCGGCCGCAACGGCCTCATCGGGAGTGCGCGCAACGCGCCCGGCCGGCACTGCGATGCCGTAGTCGGCAAACAGCTGCTTTGCCTGATATTCGTGAAAATTCATGCGTCACCGAGGGGAGTGAAAGACGTCCCGCAGGTGCATGCGGCCGGAAGCCGGAGCACGCGCGAGGGGGCCGCATTGTCGCCGATCGGGGCGGGCCGAAGCAAAACCCGCCATTCCGGCCGCCCAGGCCGGCCTGAGCGTCCCCCACCCCCTTCCCGCCCGGTTCGGCCCCAGCCGCGCAATCGGCGCAGGCCGAGACAAGCCAGTCGCCCTATACTGATCGACACTCCGCCCGCGCAGGGAAAACCCGCTTGCCGTCAGGTCTCGCCCCCGTCAGTCCGGCCGATGCCGACCTCGCGCTGCGCCGCGAACTCTATTTCTTCACCCTGTACCGCCTGCTCGAAGCCGCCTTGCTAGTGTTCTTCCTGTTCGGCCCGGTCGCGGACCTGATCGGAGCGCCGCGCCACGACCTGTTCGCTCGCTCGCTGGCCCTGGCCTATCTGTTCATCGCCAGCCTGCTGTTCCTGTTCAGCCGTCGCGGCGAGCTGCGCAGCCAGGTCTTCGCCGGCATCGCCAGCGACCTGTTTTTCGGCATCCTTGCGATCCACGCCCTGCCGCGCGCCGGCACCGGCATCGCCCTGATGCTGATGTTCAACGTCGGCGCCGCGGCCCTGTTGCTGCGCGCCCGCTACGGCATCGGCGCCGCGGTCGTGGCCTGCATCGGCCTGATCGGCGAATGGATCTGGAACGAGATCGGCGGCGAAAGCCTCGGCCGGACCGTCGCCGAGCCGATCATGTTCGCCCTGGGCTACCTCTCGATCGCCCTGCTGACCAACGCTCTCGGCCGGCAGATGCGCGAAACCCAGGACCTGGCCGAGCGCCGCGGCGCCGAGGCCGCCAACTACGCCGAGATCAACGAACTCATCATCCGCCGCATGCGCACCGGCGTGCTGCTGGTCGACGGCGAAGGCCGTCTGCGCCTGGCCAACGAGGCGGCCATGTTGCTGCTCGGCGACTCCGGCGAATACGACGGCCAGCGCCACGGCCATCGCGTGCTGGCGATCGCCTCGCCGGAACTGGCGCGCCGCCTGAGCCGCTGGCGCACCGAAGGCCGGCCCGACGAAAGCCCGCTGCAGCTGGCCCCGGACCTGCCCGAAGTGGTGCCGCGCTTCACCCGCCTGCTCGCCGGCAGCGACCAGACCCTGATCTTCCTCGACGACACCTCGCTGGTGTCGCGCCATGCCGAGTCGATCACCCTCGCCGCGCTCGGCCGCTTCTCGGCCAGCCTCGCCCACGAGATCCGCAACCCGCTCGCCGCGATCAACTACGCAGTGCAATTGCTGGAGGAGTCGCACGACATCGCCATCTCCGACCGCCGCCTGCTCGAGATCGTGCGCCAGCAGGGTTCGCGCATGAACGGCATCGTCGAGAACGTCCTCGGCATGGCGCGACGCGAGCCGGCCAAGCCCGAGCATGTCGAGCTGATGGGGTTCGTGCGCCAGTTCGTCGACGAATACCGCACCAGCCACCCGATCGAACAGGACACGCTGCGCGCGACCGGTCCGCGCAGCCAGGTCGAAGCCCTGGTCGACCCGAGGCAGTTGCACCAGGCCCTGACCGTGCTGGTGCACAACGCCCTGACCTACGGCCGCATTCCCGGCCAGCCGGCGCGGGTCACCGTGCACGTGTATTTCGATGAAGTCGGCCTGCCGGCGATCGACGTGCTCGACCGCGGCCCCGGCATTCCCGAGTCGGTCGCCGAACGCCTGTTCCGCCCGTTCTTCACCACCTCCAGCCACGGCACCGGCCTCGGCCTGTACATCGCACGCGAGCTTTGCCGGGCGAACCAGGCCTCGCTCGACTTCGTGCCGGTGCCCGGCGGCGGCGGCTGTTTCCGCATCCGGCTCGCCGGAGCGAGCGCGTTGTCCCTGGTCTGAGCCATACTTGCGTGAGCGGATTCCCGGTCTGGGATTCCCGATCATGTGCGTCTTGGCCGCGACGGCCTCGTTAAGCTATCGTGGGCGGTGGAGGGCGCAATGGCAGAAACTCGTAGTGCATTGGTGGTCGATGACGAGCGCGATATTCGCGAGCTCCTCGTCATGACCTTGGGCCGCATGGGCCTGCGTTGCGATACCGCATCGGGCCTCGGCGAGGCGCGCAGCCAACTGCTGCGCAATCGTTACGACCTGTGCCTGACCGACATGCGCCTGCCCGACGGCTCGGGCATGGACCTGATCGCCGAGATCAGCCAGAAATACCCCAACACCCCGGTCGCGATGATCACCGCCTTCGGCAACGTCGAAGCCGCGGTCGACGCGCTCAAGGCCGGCGCCTTCGATTTCGTCGCAAAGCCGGTCGACCTGGCGGTGTTGCGCGATCTCGTGCGCCACGCCCTCGAACTCAACGACACCCGCCGCAGCGCCAGCGAAGCGGTCGGTTCGCGCCTGTACGGCGAATCGCCGGCGATGATCAAACTGCGCCAGACCATCGGCAAGGTCGCCCGCAGCCAGGCCCCGGTGTATATCGCCGGCGAGTCCGGCGTCGGCAAGGAACTGGTCGCGCGCACCATCCATTCCGAAGGCGGCCGCGCCGACGGCCCGTTCGTTCCGGTCAACTGCGGCGCGATTCCCGCCGAGCTGATGGAGAGCGAATTCTTCGGCCACAAGAAGGGCAGCTTCACCGGCGCCCACGTCGACAAACCCGGCCTGTTCCAGGCCGCCGACGGCGGCACCTTGTTCCTGGACGAAGTCGCCGAGCTGCCGCTGCCGATGCAGGTCAAGCTGCTGCGCGCGATCCAGGAAAAATCCATTCGTCCGGTCGGCGCCCAGGCCGAGCTCGTCGTCGACGTGCGCATCCTGTCGGCGACCCATAAGGACCTGGCCGCGCTCGTCGCCGAAGGCCGCTTCCGCCAAGACTTGTACTACCGCATCAACGTGATCGAGCTGCGCGTGCCGCCGTTGCGCGAACGCCTCGACGACCTGCCCGGCCTGGCCGCGAAGATCCTGCACCGGCTCGCCGGTAGCCAGGGCCGTCCGGTGCCGCGCCTCGGCGAGGACGCCCAGGAAGCGCTGCGCGCCTACGGCTTCCCTGGCAACGTGCGCGAGCTCGAGAACATTCTTGAGCGCGCGCTCGCCCTGGCCGAAGGCGAAGTCCTCAACGCCAGCGACCTGCGCCTGCCGCGCCTGGCCACCCAGGCCCCTCTGAGCGAACTGCAGAACGCAGGCGCAGCGCCGCAGCAAGCGGCCGGCGCCGTCGACCCGCGCACCCTCAACCCGCGCGACACCGCGACCAGCGCCCTGCCCTCTTATATAGAAGAGATCGAGCGCGCCGCGATCCAGCAGGCCCTGCAGGAAAACCGCTACAACAAGACCCGCACCGCAGCCGCCCTCGGCATCACCTTCCGCGCGCTGCGCTACAAGCTCAAGAAACTCGGGATCGACTGATCCGCGAACGCTCGGCCGAACGACGTTTCCGTTCTGTCGAGCCTGCCGCACCATCGACAGCACCGTCGCGAACGCAACGCGGCCGGCGCACCTGCCGCGTCGTCGGCTATCGATGGCCCGCAACAGATTCCTCGGTTATCGGGCACGCGGCTTTCGGCGCGCCCCAGCGACGCGACTCGCCTCCTCGTCGAAACGAAACCTCATCGCCGCTCGCGCAGACGCAGCCGAAGCGCCTCGCCCATCCATGCCGCGCCACGCATGTACGCACCGGACATCTACATGCACACGGCGACCGCTACCGCTCGCTG
Organism: Lysobacter sp. 22409; assembly: GCF_052045105.1. Taxonomy (NCBI): domain Bacteria; kingdom Pseudomonadati; phylum Pseudomonadota; class Gammaproteobacteria; order Lysobacterales; family Lysobacteraceae; genus Lysobacter; species Lysobacter sp. 22409. Next base: position 41,050 of record NZ_JBQEOE010000012.1, read on the forward strand.
CTGGACGCGGCCGCCGCCCCGAACCAGGCCGTTGCGGGCACCGCGAAACGCACCGCCGATTCGCTTTTCCTGCTCATCTGCCGTGGCTCCGGCACCGGCCAAGCCTTGCGTGACGAGCGCCTCAGTTCCGGCCGATCAATGTGCAACATGACGCATTAGGTCACCACCACAGACCTCCGACTGACCTTTTGCGTCACCCCAACCGCCGCCTCGAACTCGCTTTACGTGACCTGACTATCACTTTCGATCCCCCGGTTCATAACTACGGAGGTTGGCATGGGATGTGCGTATTCCTTTATGCACGTGCGGCACGCACGGCTGCCGAAGGACCGAGCAATCGAGCCTGCAGGCACGTGAAGCAACTCAATCACTCCTAGGGGAAATACCATGAAGAAGCAGCAAGGCTTTACCCTCATCGAACTGATGATCGTCATCGCCATCCTCGGCATCCTGATCGCCATCGCTCTGCCGGCGTACCAGGACTACACCGTCCGCACCAAGAACGCCGAGTGCATCAACGTTGCCGCCGCCGCCAAGCTGGCCGTGTCGGAAACCGCGCAGGACCGTGGCAACCTCGCTGCGATCACGAGCCAGGCCATCACCGGCTACAGCTTCGTTGCTTCGAGCTACTGCGCCAGCGTGACCATCGCTTCGGGCGGCACCATCACCGCGACCACCCAGGCCACCGGCGCCACCACGCTCGCCAAGTTCGAGCTGGTTCCGACCCTGGACGCCGGCCGCGTTGAGTGGGATTGCAACGAAACCGGCGGTGCCAAGAAGTCGCAGCTGCCGGCCGAGTGCCGCTAATAGTCGACCGATTGTCATAGCTTCGAGCGAGGGCCCCGGTTTACCGGGGCCCTTTCTTTTTGGGCTTCAGCCGGCGGACAGCGGCTCTGCCCGCATGCGCCCGCTGCATCCGAGTGGGCAAATTTCTGCGGTATCAGCCGATCGCGCCTAGCTAAAAACCAATTGCCGAGCGGCGTTTGAGCGGGGCGCTTCGTACTTTTGCTCGAACAATTGCACGCGACAACGATAAATCGAGTTGTCTATCACATTTTACGGTGCCGATTACGAAACTTGGCACAGCCTGTGCTTGTACTTGATCAGGTGGCAAAACGTCTCGCCGAAGGCGACGACAGCCAGCCCACGCGAACAGCAAATATCCAGGGGGGATACGCTATGAAGCGGCAAAAAGGCTTTACCTTGATCGAGCTGATGATCGTCGTTGCGATCCTAGGGATCCTGATCGCAATCGCACTCCCCGGTTACCTCGACTACGTCAGCCGGACCAAGAACGCAGAATGCCTCAATGTCGCCGCAGCGGCCAAGCTGTCCGTCTCCGAGACGGCACAGGACCGGGGAGCGCTGAATCAAGTCACTGCAACCAATACCGGCTACAGTTTCGCGGCTTCGAGCTACTGCGCCAGCGTGGCGATCGGCGCGAACGGCGTGGTGACCGCGACGACGTCGCCGAACTCGGGGGTCCCGATAACTTTTACCCTGCGCCCGACCTTGGCGGCCGGCCGCGTGGAATGGGATTGCAGCGTCCCCAGCGGCACCGACTTGACCCGAGTGCCCGCCGAGTGTCGTTGAGAACGATCGCAACCCTGCGCGCGCTCTAAATCGCGCGCTCGGTCACTGCGCGCGCGAGCAGTACTCGGCAGAACCCTGGCCGGCCCGTATAGTCAGCGCCAATCTTTCTGCGGAACGGACTATGCCCGCTCGTATCGTGCTGTTGGTTGCGATGGCTCTGACCTGCTTGATTTACTGGCCGGGTCTTTCGGGCCCGTTCCTGTTCGACGACCTGCCGAATCTCAATCCGGTCCAGAGTTGGCTGACTGGCGAGCTGAGCTGGCAATCGGTGGTGTTCGGCAACCAGTCCGGCATGCTTGGACGACCGTTGTCGATGGCGAGCTTTCTGCTCAGCGCCGAACTGAGCGGTCACAGCCCCTACGCCTACAAGCTGGGCAACCTCGTCATCCACCTGGCCTGCGGATTCCTCGGCTGGCAGGTCATCCGACGGCTTCTCGCCCAGGATCAGCGGCTGTCCACGAATTCCGATCTGTTCGCGAGCATCGTCGTCGCCCTGTGGCTGCTGCATCCGATCAACGTCAGCACCGTGCTCTACTCGGTGCAACGCATGGCGCAGCTGAGCACTCTGTTCGTGTTGGCATCGTTGTGGGCTTACCTCGCCGCCCGCCGCCAACTGATCGACGGCAAGACCCGCAGAGCCTTGCTCGGCCTGTTTTTACTGTTTCCCTTGCTGGTCTTCGCCGGCTTGATGAGCAAGGAGAACGCGGCCGTAGCGCCTGCGCTATGCCTGGTGATCGAACTGGCGTATTTCGTCTCGCGGCCCAAGCCCGATCGGGCCGTCCAAGCCTTCTTCGGGCTGCTCCTGTTGCTTCCGGGACTGGCCGTCGTCGGCCTGTTGATCGCAACGCCCGATCGCCTGCTGAGCGGTTATGCCGAGCGAGACTTCACCCTGGTCGAACGGCTGCTGTCGCAGTCGCGAGTGCTGATGGACTACATCGGGACGGTACTCGTCCCCCGCACACCGTTGCTCGGCCTGTATACCGACGATTTCCAGCCCTCCACCGGCTTGCTCTCCCCACCGACGACTCTGTTCTCTCTGCTCGCTTTGCTGGCGATCAGCGCGGGCTCCATCGCGCTGCGCAAGCGCGCGCCCAGCGTATTTGCCGGCTGGTTCTTCTTCCTCGTGGCCCACGGCGTTGAATCCAGCATTCTTGCCCTGGAACTTTACTTCGAACATCGCAACTACCTCCCCGCGTTCGGCCTGATCCTGGCCGTCGTGGGCCTGGCTTCATTGGTCCCTAAAGACCTGCCCACGAATGTCTTCACTCCCCGCCAATTGGGTCTGGTCATCGCCGCTGGATTTGCCCTGTCGTTCGCCTTTGCGACCGGCGGACGCGCGCATGTCTGGCAAGCCGAGGATCTGATCCTGGAACAGGGCCTCAAGCATCATCCGGACTCGATGCGCGCCCAACTGGTCCGCGCCACGATCGCCCTGAGAAAAGGCGAGACCCAAGCCTCCTACGATGCCTTCGCCGATCTGCTCGCCAGCAAGAACCCGCGCAACCGGGTCATTGGCAGGATCAGCTGGGTGACGCTGGACTGCATGCGGGGCATCGATGTTCCCCCCACGGATCTGCAGCGCGCTCTGATCGAGGCTCGCCCCAAGCTCAGCATGGCCGAGGTTCCGGCCCTGCGCTTGCTCGCCCGCGTCGTCAAGGAACAAGGCTGCGGCAGGCTGACCGACTCGGCGATCGCCGACGGCATTTCGGTCATGCTCGAAAAAGCAAAGACTCAGCCGGACTACTCGCGCTCCAAATGGCTGACCCGGTTCCTGGCTGCGGAAATGTTCCTGCATGCCGGCCGTACGGCAGAAGCCCAGCGGCAGGCGGAACTCGCCTGGAAGGCGAGCGGCGACCTGCCGACCGGCGCCCTGCTCGCGAATATCTATGCGGTCCGAAAGATGCGCCCGGAAGCCGAGCGGTTGCTGGCGGTATTGGATCAACGCATGGGCCCCTACGACACGCAAGGACGCGCGGAACTCGCGAAGACGAAAGCCCTGCTGGGTCAGCAATGAAGTCGAAACGGGCTAACGACGAAATCGCGGCGGCGGTCAGACCGATGCCCCGCCATGCTTCTTGCGCCGCCGTCGACGGAGTCTGCGTCTGATGCAGGCCGGACGGCTGTAACAGGTCGCGAACGCGAGAAGGAGCATCTCGATCCGCGAGACGAGAGCTCAGCCCGGCCGGCCAGATGCTGCCGGCGCCTGCTCTCGAACAAGCCCCAATAGAGCGTCACCCACTCAGGACACCGATCCGCCATGAATTCGACCGAAACCAAGCCCCCCTTTCTGGTTTTTGCCGCTCCGGACATCCAGGAACCCGAGATTGCGGAGGTGGAGGCCTGCCTACGTTCGGGTTGGCTGGGAACCGGTCCGAGGGTCGCTCGTTTCGAGTCCGATTTCGCCCGCTATAAGGGCATCGAGCCGCAGCTGGTCGCAGGCGTGAACTCCTGCACCGCCGCGATGCACGTCAGCATGGTCGCAGCGGGCCTGGAGCCGGGCAGTGAAGTCATCACCACACCGCTGACTTTCTGTGCGACCGTCAACTCGATCATCCATGCCGGCCTGGCGCCGGTCCTCGCCGATGTCGATCCGGTCACCCAGAACATCGATCCGGATGCGATCGAAGCGGCGATCACGCCGCGCACGCGAGCCATTCTGCCGGTGCATTTCGCCGGGCGCCCTTGCAACATGGATCGCATCATGGCGATTGCGAACAAACACAACCTGATGGTGATCGAAGACTGCGCGCATTCCATCGAAAGCGAATACCGCGGCCAGAGGACAGGTACGTTCGGCGACTTCGGCTGCTTCAGCTTCTACGTCACCAAGAACGTCGTAACCGGCGAAGGCGGCCTCATCGTCGGCCGCAATGCCGAATTGATCGCCCGCGCGCGAATGCTGGCCCTGCACGGAATGAGCCAGGACGCCTGGCACCGTTTCAGCGACAAGGGTTACAAACACTATCAAGTCGTCGAGTGCGGCTTCAAATACAACATGATGGATCTGCAAGCCTCGATCGGACTGCACCAACTCGCACGGGTGGAACAGAGCTGGCAGCGGAGACAGGAGTTGTGGGCGGGCTACGGCCACGCGCTTGCGGAGCTGCCGCTGGGCTTGCCTGCCGATCCGGAAAGCCATACCCGGCATGCGTTCCACCTCTACACGGTGATGATCGATCCTGCCCGCGCAGGGATCGAACGCGACACCTTCCTGAATCGCATGAATGCCCACGGCGTTGGTACCGGGGTGCATTATCTGTCCGTTGCCGAGCACCCTTACTATCGCGAGCGTTTCGGTTGGGACCCAGACCAGTGGCCGAATGCCAGAAGGATCGGACAGCAGACCGTGAGCCTGCCGCTTTCGCCCAAGCTCAGCGACTCGGACCTGGAGCGGGTGGTCGATGCGGCGACCCGCGCGCTGACGAGCTGACAAACGAGTCGCGATTGCCTGCTTTATGACCACCCCGCCCCTTAGCACCGACGAGCCCGTAGGCGCAGCGACGACGACGCGCCCGGGTCGCCCCTCGGGCCCGGTCCGCAAGGCCTTGACCTGGCTGCTCGTGCTGGGAGCGCTGGCCTTCCTGGCTCACGCGCTCGAACCGGAAGTCTCGGTGGTCGGCAAGTCCATGGCCGCGATCGGTTGGCAGCAGGTGCTGCTGGCCGTGCTGGTCGCCGTCCCGATGTATGCGATCAAGGGTTGCTACCACCTCGGCCTGCTCGACCGCGTCGCCGGGGAGCGCAGTTCCCGCCGGACCGGGTTGCCGATCTATCTGCAGGCCCAGATCGTGCGCTACCTGCCCGGCAAAGTCTGGGGTATTGTCTACCAAAGCCAGCGCATGTCGGGCACCCATCGCGCGAGCGAGGTGGTGATCGCCAATTTATGGCAAATGGCCACGACCAATGCGCTCGCCGCGGGACTGGTCGTCGCGCTGATGCTCGCTTTTCGCTACTCCCATGCCTGGCTGTTGCTGCTCGTTCCGGTGATCGCTTCGGTGGAATGGATGCATCGTCATCCGGCCATCGAGTCCTGGATGCTGAAACAGCTGTCCCGCTTTCTGCCTCGCCTGGCGCCGCTGACGAGCAGCCGGCCGTTGCCGCCGATGCCCTGGAAAGGCACCGCGCTGCTCTGTTCGGAATGGATTTTCTATTTCGCGTCGTTTGCGATCATGCTGCATGGCCTGGCGGACTGGCCCGAGCGGCTGCTGCTCGGAACCTGGTACGGCGGCGCCTCGATCCTCGCCTTGGCCGCTTTCGTTGTTCCCGCCGGCATCGCCGTGCGCGAGGCGATTTTCGTCGCGGCGCCCGGATTGACCGGGGCGGATGCGGCGACCCTGGCCGTCACCGCGACCCTGGCCAGGCTGGTGTTTCTCGGTGCGGAAATCGCGGCCGCCGCACTGTCCAGCGCGTGGATGCTCGGAGCCCGACGTGAGCCAGGCTGATCGAGAGCAGCGCGCCTACTGGAACTCGTTGGCCTCAATCGATCCCGATGCGGCGATCATCGATCCCCTGGACAGCCGCGGCCACAAGAACAAATATCTGGCGGCCATCCGCAACAGCGCATTTCTAGCCGCATTGAAACGCCGCGGCATCGAATCGGGTTGTCTGCTCGACCTCGGCTGCGGAACCGGCAGTTCCACCCGGCCCTTGCTCGATGCCGGCTACACCATGCTCGGTGTCGATATCGCCGCGGACCTGTTGCGGCATGCCCGGGCACGATGTGGCGATCAGAACTGCCTTTTCGTAGCCATCGACGGCAAACAACTGCCGCTGGCCCCGGGCACGGTCGATGGGGTCATGGTCTATGTGGTCCTGAGCTACCTCGTCGACGACGATCAGGCCAGGGCCTTGCTCGTATCCGTTCGAAACGCGATGAAGCCGGGCGGATCGCTGATCATGATAGAGCAGGCGCGTACGCGCCGATGCGTCACCGAGAAGGGGCTGAAAGTACAACGGACCCGAGAGGAGTGGCAGGCACTGCTGCGCTCGGCCGGGTTTAGCGCGGAGCGATCCTCCGTGCTTCGGCACGGGCGTTTTCCGAGCACTCCGCTGATCGCCATGGGTCTGGTCCCTCGCGCGCTATGGCCGATGCTGCGCGCTGCAGAGGCCGGCATCGCGGCGGTCACCGGCGTCTGGCCGTGGGATTACGCAGAGGTGCTGTTCGAGGCTCGGGCATGATCGCGATCATAGGCGGCGGACCGGCCGGCATCGCGCTTGCGACAGCGCTCGACCGGCTGGGCCTGAACTACGAATTGTTCGAGGCTCGCGAGTTGGGGGCGACCTGGCGGGCCGCGCCGCCCGACCTGCGCGTCCTCAGTCCGTGGTGGACGAACGTGCTGTCGTTCGGCGACGTGCTGCGTGGGAATCCGTTTCGCAAGCCGCATGCGGGCGAATACCTGGATCACCTGTTGCGCATCGCAAAGCGGCTACGCGGAACAATCCATGAGAACAACGAAGTCCTCGGGATCGAAGAGGACGGCAACGGCAACTGGAACGTCCGCACGGCACACGGCATCTCGCCGGGTTATTCGTCGGTCGCGATGGCAACCGGCTATTTCTTTTCGCCGTCGTGGCCGTCCCCGCCCCTGATCGAAGACGGTTCCGTTCGCATTCTCCACGCCTCGGAGATCAGCGACTACGCCCAACTGGAGCAATTGCGTTCGGGCGACCGGCCGGTGGTGGTGGTCGGCAGGCGGGTCACCGCGGGGCAACTGATGCTGGAGCTGCATGATCGCGGCATTCCTTGCGCGTTGAGCTTGCGCTCGCCGATCGAATTCCGACGTCACGGCTTCATAGCCAGCATTCGCGAAACCGTCTATTTCTTCTGGGAAGAGCTGCAGGCTCGATTGAGGCCCGGAATCAAACGCCCCTCCTACCCGGTTATGGACGGAGGACGCAATCGGGGGTTGGTCGAAAGCGGAAAGGTCGAGGTGTGGCCCACGCTCAAGCGAATCGAGAACGGCGAAATCGTCCTCGACGATGGCCGACGGGCGCACGCCGCTGCGGTGATCATGGCGACCGGGTATCGCGCGCTACTCGATCTATTGCCCCGCCCCGTCACTCGCAACGGATTCGACGTGCCACTCAACAGCCGATTCGAAGTGCAGAGCCTGCCCGGCGTGTATCTGCTGGGCTTCGACAATCTCTACGACCATCGCAGCCGCTATCTACGGGGAATCCGCTTCGACGCGGCGCGGCTGGCGAAGGTGCTAGCCGCCCGTCGAACCCCGGCGGATTGAGCCCAGCTTGTTCGACAAGCGCAATGCCGCGGCGAAAGCCCGCGCACGCAGGGGATTCAGCGCGAGATCGCTGACCAACAGCGGGGCGTCGCTGCCGCCCCATGCGCGCTTGTAGGCCCCAAGACTACCTTGGCCGGCCGGCGATGGCAGGAAATCGAAACTGCTCATCCCGGCATCGCGCGCGCAGCGCAACATCGTCAGGAACAATTGATCGGAGGGATAGTGCCCGCGGGCTTCCGGCAGATGCGCGCCATGCATGTAGCACGCTCGCTTGCCGCGAAATCCGGTGCAGACGAAGCCGGATATCGTCCCGTCCAACACCGCCACCAGCGCGGCATGCGGCGCAATGGACTCGAAGTAGGCTTCGGTGTAGCGCGCCGCGCCGCTATGGCGATGCAGCGTCGAAAGATACAAACGATGCAGATGGACGCCGTCGCCCCGGCGCCCTGCCCGGATCTCGAGCTCCGACCTGACCAGACGATTCGCTGCCCGACGCGCTTTCTCCCAACTGCGCTCGTTCCATTCGCCCAGAGCCGGGATGACGATGCTGCCGAGATCATGTCGGGCGAAAACCCGCGCATCTTCGCACACACGCTCCGCCTGGACCCGTATCAAGTCCGCGCGCAAACCGCGGGCGGCATCGACTCTTGCGGCCAAGGCCTCTGCGCCGATGTCCTGTGCGCCGATCAGGAAGTCCGGATAGGCGACCCGGAAAGGGCCGGCGCGAAAACACGCGACCGAGCCGCCTTGCTGTCCGGGCAGCCGGCGTATCTGCGCACCGAGCCCGTCGCGAAGCGCATCCATCCAATGATCCGAGTCCAGGTCAATCATGGCTGGCGATCCGCTGGGCGATCCTCTCTAGCGAGAAGCGTTCGTTCATGCTGCCCAGGGCGCCATCGTCGTGACCGGAATGAAGGCAGGCGCGAATCGCATCGGCAAAGGCATCGGCATCGACGCTTAGTGCCAGCCATCCGGTTCCTTCCCTGATCAGACTCGGCAAATCGCCGACCGGCATCGAAACCACGGGAAGCGCGAACTTCATCGCATCGGAGAACACCACCGGAATGCTTTCGATGCGCGAGGGCAAAAGCAGGCGATCCGCCTCGCCGAACGCTCGCGAAGCTTGTTCGCGATCGAGATATCCGCTGAGACGGACCGGCCGGCCGGCGGCCCGCAGCGCCGCGACGCCCTCAGTGACCTCGTCCTTCAGCGGCCCACCACCGGCGAGGTGAACTTCGTCGATGCGCGCCCAATCTTCGTCGCCGAGGAGCGCCAAGGCGGCGATCAAGAGGTCGACCCCCTTGTTCGGATGCCAGCGGCCGAGAAACAGCAAACGATACGGCGCGGCCCTCGACACCGGACGCAACCGCACCGCAGTCAATTTCCGCGTACTAGGAAGAAAGTCGAACCGGCGCCCCGTAACCCGTTCGGCATCCTGCCCCAAGCGCATACCGTCGGCGTAAGCCTGGGCTGCATCACGCGATACGCCTCGCAAGAACCCTCGAATCAGGGGGATGCGACCGAGCGACCAGATGTCGCTGCCTAAGGCCCACACACTGTACGGGATCCCGCTCTTGCGCTTTAACGCACGCGCGGCCCATCCCGAGGGCAACACCCAGAATGCGAGCGCATGCCGAATACGCGCGTCGCCGTTCGCGGCCAACACCGTTCGCCGCAGCGAGCGCAAGGTCCGCACGATTGCCAGCCAATTACGCGGATCGCCCGGCGACAACAACGACAGGGGCTTATCGGGAGCTTCGAACGACCATACCTCGACGGCCCCATGCATGCCGACCTCTTCCGAGCGCCCGGGCGCTACGACTCTGACCGGCATCAGGCCGGCGAGCTCTTGCGCAAGATCGGATACGAAGGCACCGGCCGCCTCGCTTCCGTCGCCTGCGCGCGCATAGGAAGTGGTGATCAACAGGGCGACATCGGCGCCGCTCATGATTCGCTGACAGCTCGCCGACGGCTCATGGCCTGTCGGCGCGGGTATAGGTAAGCGAGGTAATCTGCTCCGACACCAGACCGATCAGGAAGACGATCACCGACGCACTGAGCATCAAAGCGCTCATGTTGGTAAATCTCCCCTGGGTAGCGAAGGTCCAGGCGTAATGCCCCAGCCCGAGCATGGCAAAGCTCACTGCGGCGGGCGCGAACAACTTAAGCGGCGAATACAGCGTGGCGATCTTGAAAATGATGAGCAAGAAGCGGACGCCGTCGCGCAAGGGGCGGATATGACTTTGGGTGCCGACCCGGCGCGCAACCTCGATCGGCACGTAGGTGACCGGATAGGCGCTGCGGAAAAATGCCATCGTGCTCGTGGTCGGGTAGCTGAAACCGTTAGGCAGCAGATGCAGGAATTCGCGGAACTTGGCCGCGCGCACGGCCCGGAAACCCGAGGTCAGGTCCTGGATCTTGTGCCCGGTCATCCAACTGGCCAGGCGGTTGTACAGGGCATTCGCGGCGCCGCGGCCGACGCTGGCCTGACCGCCGGAATTGCGCGCGCCCACGGCCATGTCATAGCCCGCCTCGAGCCGCTCCAGCAGTAGCCGGATATGGGCCGGGTCGTGCTGGCCGTCGGCATCCATGAACACGATGACCTCGCCGCTGGCGGCTCTGGCGCCACGCTTGATCGCGGCGCCGTTGCCCATCGAATAGGGCGAAGACAATACTTGGGCACCCAGGCCCGTCGCGACCGCGGCGGTGTCGTCGGTCGAACCATCGTCGACTACGATGATTTCGGCGCCGGGCAGGGCCTGGCGCAGGGCTGGCAGGGTGCGGCGAAGCCCTTCCGACTCGTTTTTGGCCGGCAAAACTACAGATACGTGCATGTTCTCTCCCCGAAGGCGCAGGATAGCCTGTCCGCACTGGAGCTAGAACCGTCCGACTCCAGAAAAGCGACAGCGGTCAGCTCGCCAAGGTCTGAGATTGAGGTAAAGTCAGGGTGGGGAAAACTGAGGGCTGAAATGTCCAGCGTCGCGACCGCCAACTTGGTGGGTATCACCGGCATTGCCCGGCGTTTGGTCTTGGATGGAGCTTTGGACGAGGTCAAGGCACGCGAAGCCATGGCCGCGGCCAGCGCCGAGCGCAAACCGCTGGCCACCTACCTGGCCGAGCATCGGCTTGCCACCTCCGCTCAATTGGCCGCCGCCAACTCGATCGAGTTCGGCGTGCCGCTGTTCGATCCCAGCACCCTGGACCCGAGTCAATCGGCAGTGCGGGCGATCAGTGAGGAGCTGATTCGCAAACACAGCGCACTGCCGCTGTTCAAGCGCGGCAACAAATTGTTCATCGGCCTGGCCGACCCGACCAATACCGCCGCCCTGGACGAGATCAAGTTCCAGACCAATGCCGCGGTTGAAGCGATCCTGGTCGATGAGGAGCTGATCCGACGGACCCTGGACCGTTGGCTCGAGAACTCCGACGCCCTCGCCAACGCGGTCGGCGACAGCGATGGGCTCGACACTCTGGAGATCGGCAAGGACGACGATCTCAGCACGACCAGCGACACCGGCATCGACGCCAAGGGCGACGACACCCCGGTCGTCAAGTTCATCAACAAGGTCCTGGTCGATGCGATCCGCCGCGGCGCTTCGGACATCCACTTCGAGCCCTACGAGACCGACTACCGGGTGCGCCTGCGCATCGACGGCCTGCTCAAGCAGGTCGCCAAGGTCCCGAACAAGCTGCACTCGCGCATCGCCGCGCGCCTGAAGGTCATGGCGCAGCTCGACATCGCCGAGAAGCGCGTGCCGCAAGATGGACGCATCAAGCTCAATCTGTCCAAGACCAAGCAGATCGACTTCCGTATGAGCACCTTGCCGACGCTGTTCGGCGAGAAGATCGTGCTGCGTATCCTCGACGGCAGCGCCGCCCGCCTCGGCATCGAGAAGCTCGGCTACGAGGATTACCAGAAAGAATTGTTCATCAATGCCGTGGTCAAGCCCTACGGCATGGTGCTCGTGACCGGCCCGACCGGCTCGGGCAAGACAGTCTCGTTGTACACCGCGCTGAACATTCTCAACGACGAGCAACGCAACATCTCCACGGTCGAAGACCCGGTCGAAATCCGCGTGCCCGGCATCAACCAGGTGCAGATGAACGTCAAACGCGGCATGACCTTCGCCGCCGCGCTGCGCAGCTTCTTGCGCCAGGATCCGGACGTGATCATGGTGGGCGAAATCCGCGACCTGGAGACCGCCGAGATCGCGATCAAGGCCGCCCAGACCGGCCACATGGTGCTGTCGACCCTGCACACCAACGACGCACCGCAGACCATCGCCCGCCTCATGAATATGGGCGTCGCGCCCTATAACATCACCTCGTCGGTGACCCTGGTCATCGCCCAGCGCCTCGCCCGCCGTCTGCATGACTGCAAGCGCGAGGTGCATCTGCCGGAACACGCCCTGCTCGCCGAAGGCTTCAGTGCGGAAGAGATCGCGTCCGGATTCAAGCTGTACGAGCCGGCGGGATGCCCGGACTGCACCGAAGGCTACAAGGGACGTACCGGCATCTACCAGGTCATGCCCATGACCGACGAAATCCAGGCCATCGTGCTGGAGGGCGGCAACGCGATGCAGATCGCGGCCGCCGCCATCAAGTCCGGCGTGAACGACTTGCGCCGCTCCGCACTGATCAAGGTGATGAACGGCGTCACCGGCCTGGCCGAAATCAACCGCGTAACCAAGGACTAAATCATGTCCGCGACCCGACCCGCCACCCGTACCGCAGCCAAGCAAGCCCCCGCGGTACGCCGCGCCAACCCGCTGGACATGTTTGTCTGGCAGGGCACCGACAAGCGCGGCATCGTCATGAAGGGCGAGCAAGCGGCGAAGAACGCCAACCTGCTGCGTGCCGAACTGCGCCGCCAAGGCATCACCCCGACGGTGGTGAAGCTGAAGGGCAAACCCCTGTTCGGCGCGAGCGGCAAGCGCATCACGCCGGGCGAGATCGCGATCTTTAGCCGTCAGATCGCCACGATGATGAAATCGGGCGTGCCGATCGTGACCTCGCTGGAAATCATCGGCGAAGGGCACAAGAACCCACGCATGAAGACCTTGCTCAACACCATCCGCGCCGATATCGAAAGCGGCTCGTCGTTGAATGAATCGTTGTCCAAGCATCCGGTCCAGTTCGACGAACTGTACCGAAACTTGGTCAAGGCCGGCGAATCGGCCGGTGTGCTCGAGACCGTGCTGGACACGATCGCGAGCTACAAGGAAAACATCGAGACCCTCAAGGGCAAGATCAAGAAGGCCCTGTTCTATCCCGCGACCGTCGTCGCCGTCGCGATCCTGGTCAGCGCGATCCTGCTGATCTTCGTGGTGCCGCAGTTCCAGGCCACCTTCAAGAGCTTCGGCGCCGATCTGCCGGCGTTCACCTTGATGGTCATCGGCATGAGCGACTTCATGATCAAGTGGTGGTGGGCGATCCTGCTCCTCGTGGTCGGCGCCGCCATCGCCTTCATCATGACCAAGAACCGCTCGCCGGCATTCGCTCACTTCCTCGACCGGGCCATGCTCAAGATCCCGGTGGTCGGGCAGATCCTGCACAACGCCGCGATCGCCCGCTTCGCCCGCACCCTCGCCGTGACCTTCCGCGCCGGCGTGCCGCTGGTCGAGGCCCTCGACACGGTCGCGGGCGCGACCGGCAACGTGGTCTATGAAAAGGCCGTGTACCGGATCCGCGACGACGTCTCAGTCGGCTATCAGGTCAACATGGCGATGAAGCAGGTCAACCTGTTCCCGCACATGGTGGTGCAGATGACCGCCATCGGCGAAGAGGCCGGCGCGCTCGACACCATGCTGGTCAAGGTCGCCGAGTTCTACGAGCAGGAGGTCAACAACGCCGTCGACGCGCTGTCGAGCCTGTTGGAACCGCTGATCATGATCATCCTGGGCGTCATCGTCGGCGGCATGGTGGTCGCGATGTACCTGCCGATCTTCAAACTTGCTGCGACGGTCTGATCGGGGAAGTATCCTTTCCGCATGGCATTCCTAGATCAGAACCCCGGCCTCGGGTATCCGCTCGCGGCCGGTTTCGGGCTGCTGCTCGGCAGTTTCCTCAACGTCGTCATCCTGCGCCTGCCCAAGCGGCTGATGTGGCAGTGGAAGAAAGACGCGCGCGAAATCCTGGAGCTGCCGGAGGTCTACGACCCGCCGCCGCCCGGGATCGTGGTCGAGCGCTCGCATTGCCCGCACTGCAAGCATCAGCTGTCCTGGTACGAGAACATTCCGCTGTTCAGCTACCTGGTCCTGCGCGGGCGCTGCCGCAGCTGCAAGACCCCGATCTCGATCCAGTACCCGGCGGTCGAGCTGCTGACCATGCTGCTGATGGTGGCCTGCGTCTGGCGCTTCGGCTTCGGCTGGCAGGGCTTCGGCGCGATGGTCTTCACCGGCTTCCTGATCGCGATGTCGGGCATCGACTTCAAGACCCAGCTGCTGCCCGACCAACTGACCCTGCCGCTGATGTGGCTGGGCATCGTCGCCAGCAGCGACAACCTGTATTTCCAGACCAAGCCGGCGGTGCTCGGCGCGATCGCCGGCTATATGAGCCTGTGGCTGGTCAATTGGGTCTATAAGCAGTACCAGGTGGTGGTCAGAAGGGTCAAAGACCCGCACGAGGGCATGGGCCACGGCGACTTCAAGCTGCTCGCCGCGATCGGCGCCTGGGTCGGCCTCAAGGGCGTCCTGCCGACGATCCTGTTGTCGTCCTTCGTCGGCGCCGTGATCGGTTCGATCTGGCTGGCGGTCAAGGGTCGCGACATGGGCATTCCGATCCCGTTCGGCCCGTACCTGGCCATTGCCGGCTGGCTGACCTTCTTCTGGGGCGAGTCCCTGCTCCAGGCCTATCTGCAGTTCTCCGGCCTCGCCTGAGCCATGGCGGCGTTCTGCGTCGGCGTCACCGGCGGCGTGGCTTCGGGGAAAAGCGAAGTCACCCGGCATTTCGAAGCACTGGGCATCGTCGTGGCCGATGCCGATCTGGCCGCGCGTGCGGCAGTCGCAGCCGGCAGCGCCGGGCTGGCTGAAGTAGTCGCCGAGTTCGGCGCGGCCGTCCTGGATGCTCAAGGCGCGCTCGACCGCGCCGCCATGCGCAAACTCGTATTCGGCGACGACGGCGCACGGCGCCGCCTCGAAGCCATCGTCCACCCGCGTGTGCGCTCGATGCTGCGCGACCACTGTGCGGACGCGCCCGGCGCCTACGCCATCGCGGCGATTCCTCTGCTGGCCGAAGGCGGCGGACGCGACGCCTATCCGTGGTTGGACCGCGTGCTGGTGGTCGACGTGCCGGTCGATATCCAGCAAGCCCGGGTGATGCAGCGCGACCGCATCGACGGCGAACTCGCCGCGCGCATGATCGCGGCCCAGGCCAGCCGCGGCGAGCGGCTCGCGATTGCCGACGACGTCATCGTCAATGATGGCCCGATCGAGGCCTTGGCGGCCCAGGTCGCGGCCTTGGACCGCCGCTATCGGGCCTTAGCTTCGAGCCGCGCGGCCGGTTGAATCCGCTGCGGTGCGGACGATCCGGATCGATCCGGACCGGCGGCCGGTAACTAACTCGCGACCCAAAGGCCCCGAATGGCGGCGATGCCCTGCGCGCCGTAGCGACGCGCTTCGGCCACTTCGTCTGGGACCAGGCCGCCGATCGCATAGATCGGCAGCGAGACCGACTCACGCAAGACCGAGAACGCCTCCCAGCCGATGCCCAACACGCCGGGGTGGCTCGGCGTCGGCTTGATCGAGCCGACCACGGCGAAGTCGCAGCCCAAGGCCTGGGCCGCTTTCAGCTCGTCGGCGTCGTGGCAGGAGGCCGCCAAGGGCATCCCGGCCGGGACCGGCCGTTCGCCCAGCTCACGCAGTTGCACGGCACGCAGATGCAGGCCGACACCTAATGCGTTCGCCATGGCGATGTCGCCGTTGACCAGCACTTCGGCCTGCACGGCCCGGCAGCGGGCCGCGGCGGCCGCGGCCAGCCGCTGGCTGCGTTCGGCCTCGACCGTGCGCAGGCGCAGCTGCACGCGGCGTACCCCGGCCTGCAGCGAGCGCGACAGCGCATCGAGCCAGGCGACGTCGCTCTCGCCCGGCTCGGGCGTGACCAGATAGTGTTCGGATTGCTGCAATGCGGCGACCACCGGGCGATCCGCCGGCGGCATCGCATAGCTGGCCAGTTTGTGCGGCGGCACCCAGACCAGGGCCTGGCCTTCGCGGCCGCGCGCGCTGCCGCGCCATTGACGGATCTCGCGCACGTCCAGGACCAGGCGCTTGTCCGGGTAGGCCTGCGGCACGCGGATCACCGCTGCGCCGACGTCGGCCTCGATGCCCAGCTCTTCGTGCAGCTCGCGTGCAAGCGCCGCCTCGGGCGTCTCGCCGGGCTCGCGTTTGCCGCCGGGGAACTCCCACAGGCCGGCCAGATCGCGGCCTTCGGTCCGGCGCGCGAGCAGGACTCGCCCGCGCGCGTCGCGGATCACCCCCGCGACGACTTCTACCAGCCGGGAGCGGGGATTCGGGATTCGGGATTCGGAGGCGGCCAACGCTGCTGCAGCGGCCGCGTCGCCGGGAACGGATTCGGATTCCGCCTTGCGATTCCCGATTCCCGACTCCCGACTCCCGCCGTCCTCAGCCCAACTGCCCATGGCAGTGCTTGAACTTCTTGCCGCTGCCGCAGGGGCAAGGATCGTTGCGACCGGCGTTGGCGAAGGCTTCCTCGGACACCTGCGCGGCTTCCTCGTCGGCGCCGAAGCCACCGGCGGAAGCGTGCTGGAACTGCATCTGCCGCGCCTGCGCTTCGGCCTGGGCGCGTTCGAGCGCTTCCATCTCGGCGACTTCCTGCTCGCTCTGGATGCGCACGCGGGCCAGGATCGTCACCACCTCGCGCTTGACCTTGTCGAGCATCTCCGAGAACAGCTCGAAGGCTTCCTTCTTGTATTCCTGTTTGGGCTGCTTCTGCGCGTAACCGCGCAGATGGATGCCCTGGCGCAGATAGTCCATGCGCGCCAGATGCTCCTTCCAGTTCTGGTCGAGCACGTTGAGCATGATGTGCTTCTCGAGCATACGCATGGTCTCGGCACCGACCTGGCTCTCGCGGGTCGTGAAATGCGCCTCGACTGCGTCCTGCACGTTCTGGGCGACCGTCTCGGCATCGAGCTCTTCGGCCGTGCGCGCGGTCTCGACCAGCGGCACCTGCACGTTGAACTCCTGCGCGATCGTCGCTTCCAGACCCGGCAGGTCCCATTGCTCGTCGACCGAATTGGCCGGCACGTAGCGCTGGACCATGTCGGCGACCACGTCGCCGCGGATGCCCACCACGTTGTCCTGCACGCTCTCGGCTTCCAGCAGCTCGTCGCGCTGGCCGTAGATGACCTTGCGCTGGTCGTTGTTGACGTCGTCGAAGTCGAGCAGGTTCTTGCGGATGTCGAAGTTGTGGGCCTCGACCTTGCGCTGCGCGTTGGCGATCTGCTTGGTCACCAGCGGGCTTTCGATGATGTCGTCTTCCTTCAGGCCCATGCGCGCCATCACGCGCTGGACCCAATCGGCGGCGAAGATGCGCATCAGGTTGTCTTCGAGCGACAGGTAGAAGCGCGAGGAGCCCGGGTCGCCCTGGCGACCGGCGCGGCCGCGCAGCTGGTTATCGATACGACGCGACTCGTGGCGCTCGGTGCCGACGATGTGCAGGCCGCCGGACGCCTTGACCTGGTCGTGGCGCTCCTGCCAAGCCGCCTTGAGGCGCTGGTGGGTCACTTCGTCGACCGGCTCGCCGCCGTTCTGCGCGGCCAGGTCGGCGAGCTCGGCTTCGAGCGAACCGCCGAGCACGATGTCGGTACCGCGGCCGGCCATGTTGGTGGCGATGGTGATCGCACCGGGGCGACCGGCCTGGGCGATGATGTTCGCTTCGCGTTCGTGCTGCTTGGCGTTGAGCACTTCGTGCGCGACGCCGGCCTCGGTGAGTTGCTGGCTCAGCATCTCCGAGACTTCGATCGAGGTCGTACCGACCAGCACCGGCTGGCCGCGCTCGTGCGCCGCCTTGATTTCGCCGAGCACCGCGCGGTACTTGCCGGTGCGATTGAGGAACACCTGGTC
The DNA here is from genome assembly GCF_052045105.1 of Lysobacter sp. 22409. NCBI lineage: Bacteria > Pseudomonadati > Pseudomonadota > Gammaproteobacteria > Lysobacterales > Lysobacteraceae > Lysobacter > Lysobacter sp. 22409. The sequence continues at coordinate 58,958 of NZ_JBQEOE010000012.1, forward strand.
GGAGTGATCCTTGCGCTGCATCGGCCGGTTGGTCGGGATCACGATCACTTCCAGGCCGTAGATGCTCTGAAATTCGTAGGCCTCAGTGTCCGCCGTACCGGTCATGCCGGCCAGCTTCTTGTACATGCGGAACAGGTTCTGGAAGGTGATCGAGGCCAGCGTCTGGTTCTCGCGCTGGACCGGCACGCCTTCCTTCGCCTCGACCGCCTGGTGCAGGCCGTCCGACCAGCGTCGGCCCTGCAGGGTGCGGCCGGTGAACTCGTCGACGATCACCACCTCGCCGTCGCGCACGATGTAGTCCACGTCGCGCTGGTAGATGGCATGCGCGCGCAGCGCGGCATTGAGGTGATGGACCACGCTGATGTTGTGGCCAGCGTACAGCGAGTCCTCGTCTTCCTGCAGGATGCCGGCCTTGCGCAGCAGGTCTTCGGCGTGTTCCTGGCCGGCTTCGGACAAGTGCACCTGCTTGCCCTTCTCGTCGACCCAGTAATCGCCCTCGCCGTCTTCCTTCTCCTGGCGGATCAGCGACGGCACGATGCGGTTGACCTTGATGTACAGCTCCGGCGATTCGTCGGCCGGGCCGGAGATGATCAACGGCGTGCGCGCCTCGTCGATCAGGATCGAGTCGACTTCGTCGACGATCGCGTAATGCAGGCCGCGCTGATAGCGGTCTTCCTTCGACAGCGCCATGTTGTCGCGCAGGTAGTCGAAGCCGAATTCGTTGTTGGTGCCGTAGGTGATGTCGCTGGCGTAGGCGGCATGCTTGTCGCTGTGCTGCATGCCCGGATAGACCACGCCGACGCTCAGGCCGAGCCAGTTGTAGAGCTTGCCCATCCACGCCGAGTCGCGGCGTGCCAGGTAATCGTTGACCGTGACCACGTGCACGCCCTGGCCTTCGAGCGCGTTGAGGTAGACCGGCAGCGTGCCGACCAGGGTCTTGCCTTCGCCGGTGCGCATCTCGGCGATCTTGCCCAGATGCAGGACCATGCCGCCGATCAGCTGGACGTCGTAGTGACGCATGCCGAGCACACGCCTGGACGCCTCGCGGCAGACCGCGAACGCCTCCGGCAGCAGCTTGTCGAGCGACTCGCCGTCGGCGATGCGCTTCTGGAACTCCGGCGTCTTGGCCTGCAGCTGTGCGTCGGAGAGCTTCTGCATCTCCGGCTCGAGCGCATTGATCCTGACGACGGATCGTTGCAGTTGACGCAGCAGACGATCGTTGCGGCTGCCGAAAACGCGGGTAAGCAAGCTGTTGAGCATGAACGGGTCCGTGTAAAGCGAACGGGGTGGCACAGGCGGGACGGTTTAAGAGCGCGCCGCCGCCGGCAAGTTCCCCAGGAATCCAGACGACCAGCCTGTTCTTGCGTTTCGGCATCCCGAAAACGCAATCGGAGGCGCCGTGCGCCCCCGATCGAATCGAGCCTGGTCTTTGGCCACACGCATTCTAGCGTGGGGGGCGACCTGAACGGTATCAAGGGGGATGTGCGCCGATCGAATGTGGGACTTTGCTCAATTCCACAGTTCGGCGGATTCCCGGGGCTCGGGCGAGCCCGGTGCTCGGCGGGTTTGGACGGACTCGGCAGCCGGCTATTGACCGCCCGGCGCGGGAAGCATTTCGACTTGGATGGCTGTGGAGCCGTATCAGGTCGGTATGCGAGCCAGCGGGCATCGACCAGGACGATGCCTCTCCCGCTCGGTTGACCCGCCGCAGCGCGGCGGGCGTTCACCAAGCCCGCGAGCCAATGGCTCGCGAGGGGATCGCTATTCGGCAGGTGATCGGCCAGCGATGAGCGAATGCTCCCGCTTGGTTTTCCTCGCCCAGCCCGCCGCAGCGCGGCGGGCGTTCACCAAGCCCGCGAGCCAGTGGCTCGCGAGCGGGCTTGGTTCACCCCCTCAGCGGGGATTGCTGGTTGAGGAACTTGAGCGGGTTCACGACCCGGCCGCCTTCCCAGACTTCGAAATGCACGTGGGCGCCGGTGGAACGGCCGCTGGAGCCGGCCTTGGCGATCTCCTGGCCGGCACGGACGAGTTCGCCGACTTTGAGCAGCAGGCTGGAGTTGTGCGCATAACGCGTCACGTAGCCGTTGCCGTGGTCGATCTCGATCACGTTGCCGTAGCCCGAACGCACGCCGGAGTAGCTGACCACGCCGTCGGCCACGGCCAGCACCGGGTCGCCCACGTCGGCCTCGAAATCGATGCCCTTGTGGAACGCGGCGCCGCCGTTGAACGGGTCGGCACGGCCGCCGAAGCCGGAGGTGATATAGCTGTTGGCGATCGGCGCACGCGAGGGCACCGCATTCATGTCGACCTGGCGATTGAACAACAGCGACTCGAGCACCGAGAGCTGTTCGCCGGAGGCCTTGAACTGGCGATCGAGCAGGTCCATGCCGGCGTCGAGCTCGGGCTTGGCCATGTCGCGCACCGGACCGGCGCCACCGACGCCGACCGGCTTTTCGAAATCGAACTCGCCGTCCTGCAGTTGGCCGATCCGGGTCAGGCGCTCGCCGAGCGCGTTGAGACGGTTGGCTTCGGCCTGCAATTCGCCCATGCGTGCGGCGAGGGCGTTGATCTCGCGCTGCGCGTCGCGGCGCGTCGCGGTGATCTGGGCCTGCTGCTGGGTCAACTGCGCGCGTAGCATGCGGTTGTCGGCGATGCCCGCACCGGCACCGATGCTGACGCCGGTGCCGAGCAGCAATGCGATGGCGAGCGCCGGACGGCGGGAGCCGATCCGTCCGGCCTGCTGGAAGAACTCGCCCAGCCTGGCTCGTGTGTTGTCTACGATGGTTTTATAGGTCATGTGTCCGATGTCTTATTCCAAGCCCAAGCCGCCGTCGCGCGGCCCCTCTAAGCCGCGCATCGCCTTGGATGCACTGCTAGAAGACCCCGCCGGCAACCCGATCCGCCGAGCCCTATGGCTCGACGAACTGGACCGTCGGTTACGCCCCTACCTGCCGCCTTCGCTCGCCGCGCACGCGCGGTTGGCCAATTTCGAACGCGGCAGGCTCGTGTATGTCGTCGATGCTCCGGTGTGGCGCGCCAAATTGAGGCTCGCAGCTCCGGAACTGCTCGACGCAGCCCGATCCGTCGGGCTGGAAGCGGCCGAATTCGTCGTCAAGACGACGATTCCCATGCCGGCGGCAGCGCCGGTGAGGAAGGCCAAACCCATGTCGGCTGCGACGCAAGAAGCGCTGCAAGCCGCGCTGGCATCGCTGAAGAAACCTGATCCGTCAGGGCCCAGCGACGCCGGCTGACACTCGGGGCGGTCCGCGTCGTCGACGCAAACCGGCGGGGGTCCGAGAGCCGGGGTCGGAGAATCCTACTGGCCCTACCCCTCGGCTTTGTTAAAGAGCCGGAAGCATTTCAGAAAGGTTTCGTTAGAAATTAGTTAAGACGTCACGCGCCGTTCACGAGTGTGATCGCGTTAACGTTCTTGATTTTCCGGGCCGGGCGCCGGTCGCGCATTCAGTTTCGGGCGCCGTTTACCGGCCTCCGCACCCCGGCCCGATCAGGCCGGCGCGGGTTCCCGATCGGGCCCGAACAGGCCCAATCAAGCCGAATCAGGCCGGAATGGGCTCGCCGTAGGCCACCGGAGTCGGCTCCGAGCCGGTATAGGTGACCTGCTCCCAAGCCGAGCGTTCGGCCAGCAGGGCGCGCACGAGCTTATTGTTGAGCGCGTGGCCGGACTTGTAGCCCTCGTAGGCGCCGATGATCGCGTGGCCTGCGAGGTAGAGATCGCCGACCGCGTCGAGGATCTTGTGGCGGACGAATTCGTCGGCGTAACGCAGGCCGTCGTCGTTGAGCACGCGGAACTCGTCGAGCACGATCGCATTGTCCATCGAGCCGCCAAGGCCGAGGTTGCGCTCGCGCATGTATTCCAGGTCGCGCATGAAGCCGAAGGTGCGAGCGCGGCTGACTTCGCGGATGTAGTTCTCGGTCGAGAACTCGACCTGCGCGCGCGACTGCGCCGCCGGAATCGCCGGATGGTCGAAGACCACGGTGAAACCCAGGCGGAAACCGTCGAAGGGCTCGAAACGGGCGACCTTGTCGCCGTCGCGCACCTCGACCGGATGCTTGATGCGGATGAAGCGCTTGGGCGCGTCCTGCTCGGCGATGCCCGCCGACTGCAGCAGGAACACGAACGGACCGGCCGAGCCGTCCATGATCGGCACTTCCGGTGCCGACAGTTCGACATAGCAATTGTCGATGCCGAGCCCGGCCATCGCCGACAGCAAGTGTTCGACCGTCATGACCTTGCCGGCGCCGTAGGTCAGGCCCGTGCACAGGGTGGTCTCGGTGACCAGGTCGGCGCGCGCAGGCAGCTCCACCACCGGGTCGAGATCGACGCGGCGGAACACGATGCCGGTATCGGTCGGCGCCGGGCGCAGGGTGAGAAAAACCTTCTCGCCGCTGTGCAGGCCCACGCCGGTGGCGCGGATCACATTCTTGAGGGTGCGCTGACGCAGCATGGTCGTGGGGAGACTTTCCGCGGACATGGAGTGTTGGTGTCGGCATCGGTCCGCAAAGCCTGCGGACGCGAAGGGGACCGACCACTGGATGGGGGTGAAACGAAGCCGCGCAAGATTAGCACGCGCAACCCTGAACCTGAACGGAAAGGACACACTGTCCCGCCGTTGTCAACAGCGTTCGTCAAACTGACCGGTCGACCGCCCCGAGGGGTAGGGCCGACCGGCCCAAAAGCCCCCTGCGCCGGGGCGCGGGGGCAAGATGCCTGAGGCCGGGGACGAGTCCGGCCCGAGGGTGTTCCTTGAAGCAGGAACGAGTCGAGAACAGTGAAGAGTGAGCGAAAGCCGCCCTACTCGTTTCTCACTCCTGCCCACTCATTCCTGGCTCCAACGCTTCAATCCGCCTGGCGGCGCAGGAACGCCGGGATGTCCAGGTAGCTGTTGTCGCTGCCGAAGTCCGCCACGGCCGGGCCGGTCGGTTCCTGGCGCGAGCTGCCGCGCAGGCTGCCGCCGAAGCTCGGCATCGGCGCATGGCCGACATCGTCCATCGCCGAGAACTCCGGCTGGCCGGTGGTCGCGTTGCGCACCAGTTGGATCGGCGCGCGCTGCGATTCGCGGTCGTGACCGTGACCGCGCACCGACTGCTTGGCGGCGACGCGGTTGAGGCCGGTGGCGACCACGGTGACCTTGACCTCGTCCTGCATGTCCGGGTCGAGCACGGTGCCGATGACCACCGTCGCGTCTTCGGAAGCGAAGTTCTCGATGGTGCGGCCGACTTCGTCGAACTCGGCCATGGTGAAGTCCGGACCGGCGGTGATGTTGACCAGGATGCCGTTGGCGCCGGCCAGGTTGACGTCGTCGAGCAGCGGGTTCTGGATCGCCGATTCGGCCGCGGCCTGGGCGCGGTCGTCGCCGCGTGCGGCGCCGGTGCCCATCATCGCCAGACCCATCTCGCTCATGACCGTGCGCACGTCGGCGAAGTCGACGTTGATCAGGCCCGGACGCACGATCAGGTCGGCGATGCCCTGCACGGCGCCGAGCAGCACGTCGTTTGCGGCACGGAAGGCCTGGATCATGGTCGCGTTGCGGCCGAGCACGGTGATCAGCTTCTCGTTCGGGATGGTGATCAGCGAATCGCAGTGGTGCGACAGCTCCTCGATGCCCTTCAGCGCGACCTGCATGCGGCGGCGGCCTTCGAACGGGAACGGCTTGGTGACGACCGCGACGGTCAGGATGCCCATCTCCTTGGCGAGCTGGGCCACGACCGGCGCCGCGCCGGTGCCGGTGCCGCCGCCCATGCCGGCGGTGATGAAGACCATGTCGGCGCCGGTCAGCGCGTCCATGATGCGTTCGCGATCTTCCAAGGCGGCTTGACGGCCGACCTCCGGATTCGCGCCTGCGCCCAGGCCCTTGGTGACGTTGCTGCCGAGCTGCAGCTGCAGCTTGGCGCCGCAGTTCTTGATCGCCTGCGCGTCGGTGTTGGCGGTGATGAACTCCACGCCGTCGACGTTGCCGCTGACCATGTGCGCCACGGCGTTACCGCCGCCGCCGCCCACGCCAACGACCTTGATGACCGCGTTCGGGGCCATTTTTTCAACCAGTTCGAAATGTGCCATGTCCTCGTCCTCTTATTAGTGCCGGGATTCGGGAGTCGGGATTCGGGATTCGCAAAAGCGAAGCCCTGGTCTCGATGCCGTCCTCTCCGACGTTTTTGGTTTTTTTCTGCCGAGAATCGGGATTCGGGAATCGGGATTCGCAAAAAGCGAAGCCTTGGTCTCGATGCCGTCCTCTCCGACGTTTCGCTACTCGTTTACCGCTACTGCCGTTGCCACAACCTGCCAGTGCTGTTGCTCGTGCTTATTGCTGTTGCCTTTACGATTCTCGATTCTCGAATCCCAATTCCCGATTCCCGGCCGTCAGAACTCGCCGCGATACCAGTTCTTGATCTTGTTGAAGAAGCTGCCGGCGCGACCGGTGGAGATCACCGGACGGCGCGGGTTCTCAATCTGGCTGCCCATCAGCAGCAGCCCGACGCCGGTCGCGTGGACCGGGTTGCCGACCACTTCGCCCAGGCCGGTGACGTGCTGCGGAATGCCCACTCGCACTGGCATCTGCAGCATTTCCTCGGCCAGCTCGACCACGCCTTCCATCTTCGAGGCGCCGCCGGTCAGGACCATGCCGGCGCGCACGTGATGCTCGAAACCCGAGCGGCGCAGTTCGGCCTGGATCATTTCGAAGATTTCCTCGTAACGCGCCTGCACCGCTTGCGCCAGCGAGTGACGCGGCATGCGCCGCGGCGGGCGGTCGCCGACGCTCGGCACCTGGATCGATTCCTCGGCCGTCGCCATCTGCGCCAAAGCGCAGGCGTAGCGGACCTTGATCTGCTCGGCTTCCGGGGTCGGCGTGCGCAGCATGTGGGCGATGTCTTCGGTGACCTTGTCGCCGGCGATCGGCAGGCTCGCGCTGTGGGCGATCGCGCCCTGCACGAACACCGCGATGTCGGTGGTGCCGGCGCCGATGTCGACCAGGACCACGCCGAGCTCGCGCTCGTCGCTGGTCAGCACGGCATTGCTCGAAGCGAGCACGCCGAGGATCAGGTCGTCGACCTGCAGTCCGCAGCGCTGCACGCACTTGCTGATGTTGGCCGCGGCCGACTGCGCGCACACGACCAGATGCGCGTGCACTTCCAGGCGCACGCCGGTCATGCCGACCGGGTTGCGGATGCCTTCCTGCGAATCGTCGAGCACGTAGTCGCGCGGGATCGCATGCAGGATCTTCTGGTCGGCCGGAATCGCCACCGCCTTGGCCGCTTCGAGCACGCGGTCGAGATCGCCGTAAGTGACCTCGCCGTCGCGGATCGGCGCGATGCCCTGCGAGTTGCGGCACTGGATGTGGTTGCCGGAGATCGAGGCGTAGACCGAGCGGATCTCGCAGCCGGCCATCAGCTCGGCTTCCTCGATCGCGCGCTGGATCGACTGCACCGTCGATTCGATGTCGACCACCACGCCGCGCTTGAGACCGCGCGATTCGTGCGAGCCGATGCCGATGACTTCGATCGGAGTGCCGGGCCGGCCGTCGGAAGGCGTGTACTCGCCCACCAGCGCCACCACCTTGGAGGTGCCGATGTCGAGGCCTACGATCAGCGACTTGTCGCCTTTGCGGTTCATGACTGTCCTTGCTGCTGTTTCGGTGCCGCCTCGGGTGCCTGCACGGGCGCCCAGGACAGCGAAAAACCATTGGTGTAACGAAGATCGGCGCGCGCGAGCACTTGCACGCGCTGGGCCAACAACTGCGGCAACAACCTGACGAAGCGGCCCAGGCGGGCGCGCGCTTCGCTGCGTCCGACCACGATCTGCGCGCCGTTGCCCAGACCGAGCGTCCAACTGCCGCGCTGGTCCACCTCGACCTGCCTTACGTCCATGCCGACCGGGGCGAACAGCTCGCGCGACTCGTTGTAGAGCGCGACTACGTCGGCGACCCGCGCGTCGGGCCCGCCGAACTGCGGCAGACCGTCCGGCACCTGGATGCCGTCGACCGGGAACAGGCGTCCCTGCTCCGACAGCAACTGGTCCTTGCCCCAGCGCGCGAACGGCTTGTGTTCGATCACGCTGACTTCCAGCACGTCGGGCCAGCGCTTGCGCACTTCGGCATGCTCGACCCACGGCAGCTTGGCCACCGAGTCCTGCGCGGCCGCCAGATCCACCGCGAAGAAACCGCGCTGCGCATACGGCAACAAGGTCTTGCGCAACGACGCCGCATCCACCCGCTCGAACTCGCCGGTCACGCGCAGGCGCTTGAGCGGCCACTGGTTCGCGCCGACCCAGCCGTTGAGCACGGCGACGACCGGCAGCGCGACCAAGGCCAGCGCAAGCAACCATCCGACGAGGCGGAGCATGGCGTTCACGCCGCGTCACCTCCTACGGCAGGCGGCGCGACCACGGTGGCTTCGAGCACGCGCCAGCACAGCTCGTCGTACTCGATACCGACCTGGCGCGCGGCCTTCGGCACCAGCGAATGACTGGTCATGCCCGGCGCGGTGTTGACCTCGATCAGATACAGCTGGCCGCTGTTGCGGTCGCGCATCACGTCGACCCGGCCCCAGCCCTTGCAACCCGCGGCGACGAAGGCTTCCATCGCCAGCCGGCGGATCTCGGCTTCGTCGGCGCCGTCCAGGCCCGGACACAGGTACTGGGTGTCGTCGGCGATGTACTTGGCGTGGTAGTCGTACCACTCGCCCTTGGGCACGATGCGGATCGACGGCAGCGCGGTATAGCCCTCGCCGTTGACCAGCACGGCCACGGTCAGCTCGTCGCCGATCACCATCTGCTCCATCAGCATCTCTCCCGGATAGCGCGCGGCGAGCGCCACGGCCTCGTCGATGTCGGCGTCCTTGAGCACGCGCGACACGCCGACGCTGGAGCCTTCGCTGGAGGGCTTGATGATCACCGGCAGACCGATCTCGCGCGCCGCCGCGTGGACGTCGTCGCCCTTGGCGATGCGCTTGTAGCGCGGCGTCGGCAGGCCGGTCGACATCCACACCTGCTTGGTGCGGATCTTGTCCATCGCCAACGCCGAGCCGAGCACGTCCGAACCCGTGTACGGCACGCCGAGCGCTTCCAGCACGCCCTGCAGCACGCCGTCTTCGCCGCCGCCCTTGTTGCCGTGCAGGATGTTGAAGACGCGGTCGACGCCGCCGGCGCGGATGGTGTCCATCAACGCCGGGATGCCGTCGACCGCGAACGCATCGACCCCGCGCGAACGCAGCGCTTCCAGCACGCCGCGCCCGGAATCCAGCGACACTTCGCGCTCGGCGCTGGTGCCGCCCATGAGCACGGCGACGCGGCCGAACACGGCCGGGTCGGTGACGCGCAACGGCGCGAACTGCGGACTTACCACGCTCACTTCGATTCTCCCTGGAAACCATGGCTGGCGAGCTGCTGCGCGGCCGCGCCGATGTCGCCGGCGCCCATCAGCAACAACAGATCCCCGTCGTTGAGTACGTCGGGCAGCACGCCGGCGAGATCGCCGGCACCGCTGACCACGACTGGATCGATGCGGCCGCGCGCGCGGATCGCGCGCGCCAGCGACTTGGCGTCGGCGCCGGCGATCGGCGCCTCGCCGGCCGGATAAACCTCGGTCAGCACCAGCGCATCGACCGAGGACAGCACCGCGGCGAAGTCGTCGAACAGGTCGCGGGTGCGGCTGTAACGATGCGGCTGGAAGGCCACCACCAGGCGCTTGTCCGGCCAGCCGCCGCGCGCCGCGGCGAACACCGCTTCGAGCTCTTTCGGGTGATGGCCGTAGTCGTCGACCAGTTGCACCACGGCGCCCTTGTCGGTGCGCAGTTCGGCAAGCAGGTTGAAGCGGCGGCCGATGCCTTCGAATTTCTCCAGCGCGCGCGCGATCGCGTCGGCCTGCACACCGAGCTGCCAGGCCACCGAAGCGGCGGCGAGCGAATTGAGCACATTGTGACGGCCCGGCAGCGCCAGGGTCACCGCGGTGCGCGAAGCGTCCGGCAGGCACAGGGTGAAGTACATCGCCCCGCCGCGCTGAGTGACGTCTTCGGCGCGCACGTCGGCGGTCTCGTCGAAACCGTAGGTCATCACGTGACGCGGCGTCTCGGCGGCGAGCCGGGCGACGTTGGCGTCGTCGATGCACAGCACGGCCAGGCCGTAGAACGGCAGGCGGTGCAGGAATTCCTCGAACGCGGCCTGGACCTTGGCGAAATCGCCGCCGTAGTTTTCCAGGTGATCGGCGTCGATGTTGGTGACGATGGCGATCTGCGGGTTCAGGCGCAGGAAGCTGCCGTCGCTTTCGTCGGCTTCGGCGACCAGCCACTGGCCGCCGCCGAGGCCGGCATTGGCGCCGGCGGCGAGCAGCTTGCCGCCGATCACGAAGGTCGGGTCGATCCCGCCTTCGGCCAGCACGCTGGCGGTCAGCGAAGTGGTGGTGGTCTTGCCGTGCGTGCCGGCCACGGCGATGCCGCGGCGGAAGCGCATCAGCTCGGCCAGCATTTCGGCGCGCGGCACCACCGGAATGCGCTGGGCGCGCGCTTCCATCAGTTCGGGGTTGTCGCGCTTGATCGCGCTCGACACCACCACGCAGTCGGTGCCCAGCACGTTGGCCGCGGCGTGACCGCGATGGACGCTGACGCCCATCGCCTCGAGCCGGCGGGTCACCGCGTTGTCGGCCATGTCCGAGCCGGACACCTGATAGCCGAGCGTGCACATGACTTCCGCTATCCCGCTCATGCCGGTGCCGCCGATGCCGACGAAGTGCACGCGCGGGAAGGCCTTGGCCAGGTCGCCGGTGTGTTGCAGGCGGCGGCGAAGTGCGGTGCTCATACTGTGTCTCTCGCCGGGAATCGGGAATGGGGAATCGGGAATCGGTTCAAGCAGCTACAACCACGGTTACAAATACGAGTGAAGAAACAACCCGGCATCGACGGCGAACGGACGACGCTCGCGCACCGATTCCCCATTCCCCATTCCCGATTCACGGCCGTCATCGCCCCGCCTCCAGCACCGCATCGGCGACGCGTTCGGCGGCGTCGGGTTTGGCCAGGGCGCGCGCGGCGTTGGCCATCTGCAACAGCACGCCGCGTTCGGCCAGGATTTCGATGGTCGCCGACAGGCGTTCGGCGAGGTCGCCGGCCTGCGGCAGCAACTGCGCCGCGCCGCGATCGACCAGGAAACGCGCGTTCTTGGTCTGGTGGTCGTCGACCGCCTGCGGGAACGGCACCAGCACGCTGCCGACGCCGGCCGCGCACAGCTCGGCCAGGGTCAGCGCACCGGCGCGGCAGACCACCAGGTCGGCCCAGGCGTAAGCCGCGGCCATGTCGGCGATGAAAGGTTCGACCGAAGCGACCACGCCGGCCGCGGCATAAGCGCGCTCGGCTTCCTCGCGCAGCTTCTCGCCGCACTGGTGCCGCACCTGGCACGGCACGCGGCCGCGCAGACCGGCGATCGCCGCCGGCACGCCGGTGTTGAGCGCGCGCGCGCCCTGGCTGCCGCCGAGCACGAGCAGGCGCAACGGGCCGCTGCGTTCGGCGAAACGTTGCGCCGGCACCTCGATAGCCGCGATCTCGGCGCGCACCGGGTTGCCGACCACTTCTTCGCGGCCGCCCGGGAAGGTATCCGGGAAGCCGGTCAGCACGCGGCGCGCGAAACGCGACAACACGCGGTTGGTCATGCCCGGGGCGCGGTTCTGTTCGTGCACGATCAGCGGCACACCAGCCAGGCGCGCGGCCAGGCCGCCGGGGCCGGCCGCGTAACCGCCGAAACTCACCACCGCGCGCGGCTGGCGCTGGCGCAGCACGCGCTGCGCCGCGCGCACCGAGGACAGCAGGCGGAACGGTGCGCGCAGCAACGTGGCCAGGCCCTTGCCGCGCACGGCGCTGATCGCGATGGTGTCGATGGCGACGTCGTGCTGCGGCACCAGGCGCGTTTCCATGCCGCCGTCGGCGCCGAGCCAACAGACCGGAACATTGCGGCCACGCAATGCCTTGGCCACCGCAAGCCCCGGGAAGATATGGCCGCCGGTGCCGCCAGCAAGAATCATCACCGGGCGTTCGCTCGAACGAAGCTCGCTCATGCGGACCTCCCGAGCGATGGCTCGACGCGCTGACGCAGACGGCTGGTGCCGCGCGCGTTGTCGTGGTTGCGCGTATTGGACGGCGCTGCCGGACCGGCATTCGACGCAGCCGCTGCCGGCGACGCCACGCCCTGCCCCTGCCCGGCTTCACCGCGCAGACGCGCGACCTGGCGCTGGGCCCGGTCGAGTTCGTAAGACACGCGCAACAGCACGCCGAGCGCGGCGCAGCTCATCAGCACGCTGGAGCCGCCGTAGGAAATCATCGGCAAGGTCAGGCCCTTGGTCGGCAACAGCCCCAGATTCACGCCGATCGAAACGAAGCTCTGCAGCCCCATCCACAGGGCGATGCCGAAGGCGACGTAGCCGGAGAAATGGCGACGCATCTCGACGCACTTCAGGCCGATCCACAGCGCGCGCCCGGCCAGCAGCACGTACAAACCGACCACGGTGCAGACGCCGGCGAAACCGAATTCCTCGCCGATCACCGCCATGATGAAGTCGGTGTGCGCTTCGGGCAGGTAGGACAGCTTCTGCACCGACGCGCCGAGGCCGACCCCGGTCCATTCGCCGCGGCCGACCGCCATCAAAGCGTTGGTCAGCTGATAGCCGGTGCCGAACGGGTCGACCCAGGGGTTCAAGAACGAGGTCAGGCGGGTAACGCGGTAGGGCTCGGCGATGGCGATGATCGCCAGCACCGGCAGACCGATCAGCACCGGCCCGAACATGCGCGGCATGTTGACGCCGCCGAGCACCAGCATGCCGGCGGTGATCGCCAGCAGCAGCGAGGACGAACCGAAGTCGGGCTGCATCAGCAACAGCGCGACCAACACCACGGCTACGCCGATCGGCTTGAGCATCGCGCCCCAGGTCGCCGAGATGTCTTCGCTGAAACGCTTGAGATAGCTCGCCAGCCAGACGATGTAGAGCAGCTTGACCGCCTCGACCGCCTGGAAGCTGGCCGGGCCGAGGTTGATCCAGCGCTTGGCGCCGTTGACCTGCTTGCCGATCACCGGCACGAACACCAGCAACAGCAACACCACGCAGACCAGCAGCAGCCACTGGTTGTGCTGCTCGATGGTCTTGAGCTCGGTGCGCATCAACCAGAAGCCCAGGCCCAGGCCGACCGACAGGAAGATCAGGTGGCGGGTCAGGAAGTAGAACGGATCGACGGCATGGGTCGCGGCGACGCCGAGCGAGGCCGAGCCGACCATGATCACGCCCGCACAAGCCAGCGCCGCGGACACGGCGAGCAACCACGGGTCGTAGCGCCCGTGGATGGCGTCGAGTCGCGTTGCCTGGCGTGCGGAATTTTCCATCAACGGACCTTGAGCGTTGCCAGACCGACCAGCACCAACACCACCGAGATGATCCAGAAGCGCACGATCACGCGCGGCTCGGGCCAGCCCTTGAGTTCGAAGTGGTGATGGATCGGCGCCATGCGGAACACACGCTTGCCGGTGAGCTTGAACGAGGCGACCTGGATCATCACCGACAGGGTTTCGATGACGAACACGCCGCCCATGATCACCAGCACCAGTTCCTGGCGGACGATCACGGCGATGGTGCCGAGCACCGCGCCGAGCGCGAGCGCGCCGATGTCGCCCATGAACACCATGGCCGGATAGGTGTTGAACCACAGGAAGCCGAGCCCCGCGCCGGCGATCGCCGCGCAAATGATCACCAGCTCGCCGGCCCCGGGCACCTGCGGGATCTGCAGGTACTTGGAGAACTCGGCGTGGCCGGAGGCATAGGCGAACACGCCCAGCGCGCAAGCGACCAGCACGGTCGGCATGATCGCCAGGCCGTCGAGGCCGTCGGTCAGATTGACCGCGTTGGAGAAGCCGACGATCCAGAAATAGGCGACCACGATCAGGCCGGCGCCGAGCGGGATCGCGATGGCCTTGATCAGCGGCACGTAGAAGGTCGTGCTGGCCGCGGTCGACGGATCGGCGGTGAAATACAGGAAAGCGCCCGCGGCCAGGCCGAAGATCGACTGCAGCAGGTACTTCCAGCGCGACTTCAGGCCGTTGGGATCGCGGTGGACGATCTTGATCCAGTCGTCGTACCAGCCGATCGCGCCGAACGCCAACATCACCGCCAGCACCAGCCAGACATAACGGTTGCGCAGGTCGCCCCACAGCAGCACCGAAGCCAGCACCGTGACCAGGATCAGCGCGCCGCCCATGGTCGGCGTGCCGGCCTTGGAGAAATGCGTCTGCGGGCCGTCCTGGCGGATCGGCTGGCCGCCCTTGTACTGGGCGAGCTTGCGGATCACCGCCGGGCCCCACCACAACGACAGCGCCAGCGCAGTCAGCGCGCTGAGGATGCCGCGGAAGGTGAGATAGCCGAACAAGCCGAACAGGCTCTGCAGTTGTTCGAGCCAGCGAGTCAATTCAAGCAACATGCGACGTCCCCTTCCCCTGTTCGGGCTTCTGCGCGGACAGCAACGCCGTCACGATCCGATCCATCGCACTGCTGTGCGAACCTTTGACCAACACCCGTACGCCGTCGCGCAAGTCCGCGGCCAGCGTCTGAGCGAGCGCGGCGTGGCTCTCGTGCACGCTGCCGCCTTCGCCGAAGGCCTTCGCCGCTGCGCTGCTGAGCGCGCCGAGCGCGTACAGGCGGCGGATACCGGAAGCCTTGGCACGGCGGCCGATCTCGACGTGCATCGCGATCTCGTCCTGGCCGATCTCGCGCATGTCGCCGAGCACCAGCCAGTTCTCGCCGCCGATCTCGGCCAGCGCGTCGATCGCCGCCGCGGTCGAGCCGGGGTTGGCGTTGTAACTGTCGTCGATCAGCACCGCGCCGTTGTCGAGGCGGTGGGTGATCAGGCGCCCTTCGACCGGGCGCGCAGCGTTCAGGCCGGCGACGACCGCGTCGAAGCCGGCGCCGGCGGCGAGCGCCAGCGAGGCCGCGGCGAGCGCGTTGCGCACGTTGTGCCGGCCGACCAATTGCAGCGCGATCTCGGCCCGCCCCTGCGGCGCGACGAGCACGAAGGTCGAGCCTTCGGTGCCTAGGCGGACGTCGTGGGCGGTGACCTCGGCGCTGGCGTCCAGGCCGAAGCGGATCATCCGGCGCCCGGCCGCACGCTCGCCGAAGTACGGGGCGAAAGCGTCGTCGGCGTTGATCACCGCCACGCCGTCCGCCGGCAAGGCGTCGTAGATCGCCGCCTTGGTGTCGGCGATGCCGAGCAGGCTGCCCATGCGCTCCAGATGCGCCGGCGCGATGTTGTTGACCAGGGCCACCTGCGGGCGCGCCACCCGCACCAGATAGGCGATGTCGCCGGGCTTGCCGGCGCCCATTTCGTAGATCGCGAACTGAGCGTCTTCCGGTGCGTCGAGCACCGCCAACGGCAGGCCGATCTCGTTATTGCGGTTGCCCGGCGTCGCATAGGTGCGGCCGGCGCGTTCGAGGATCGTCGCGGTCAGGGTCTTGACGCTGGTCTTGCCGTTGCTGCCGGTGATGGCGACGACGGTGTTGCCGCTGCGCTGCGCCTGCACCGCGGCGGCGAGGTCGGCGAGCGCGCGCTCGCTGTCGGCGACCACCACCTGGGCGATCGGGGCATCGATCTCGCGCGCGACCAGAACACCGACGACAGCGCTGCCGGCGAGCTTGGCGACATGGTCGTGGCCGTCGAAACGCTCGCCCTTGAGCGCGACGAACAGCGCTGCGCCCGCCTCGGGCAGCGCACGGGTGTCGGTGACGACCAGTTCGATGGCCGCATCGGCGCCGTGCAGGCGGCCGCCGGTCATGCGCGCGATCTCGGACAGCCGCAGGCTCTTCATGGCCGCTCCTGCCCATCCTGGGCCCGCGACACTTGCGCATCCATGTGCGGCGCGCGGGCCTCCAGCGCCGCTCGGGCTACGTCGGTGTCGTCGAAGGCATGGCGCACGCCCTGGATCTCCTGATAAGGCTCGTGCCCCTTGCCGGCGATCAGCACGATGTCGTCGGCGTCGGCCTGGGCGATGGCGTAGTCGATCGCCGCGCGGCGGTCGCGCAGGACCAGCGCCCGCTGCGGATCGCGCAAGCCGGCCATGATGTCCGCGACGATGACGTCGCCGTCTTCGCCGCGCGGATTGTCGTCGGTGACGATGACCAGGTCGGCGCCGTACTCGGCGATCGCCGCCATCTGCGGGCGCTTGCCGCGATCGCGCTCGCCGCCGCAGCCGAACACGCAGATCAGGCGCGCGCCGGCATGCGAGCGCAGCGAGGCCAGCGCCTGTTCCAGCGCGTCGGGCGTATGCGCGTAGTCGATCACCACCAACGGCGCGACGCCGTCGCCGCCGAGGCGGTTCATGCGTCCGTGGATGGGCTGCAACTGCGACAGGGTTTCGGCGATCTGCACCGGCTTGTCGCCGAGCGCGTACAAGGTGCCGGCCACCGCCAGCAGGTTGTCGACGTTGAAGCGGCCCAGCAAGGGCGACACCACCGCGTGGGTCTGGCCGTCGACGACCAGGTCGAAGCCGATGCCGCGGTTGTCGAAGCTCAGGGTCTCGGCACGGACGACGGCGTTGTCGCGATCGCGCGAGCTCAGGCCCACCGCGCGCACCGACTTGGGCAGCTTGGCGATCAGTTCGCGGCCGAACTCGTCGTCGAGATTGATCGCCGCGGCCTTGAGTCCGGGCCAGGCGAACAGACGCGCCTTGGCTGCGCCGTAGCTCGCCATGTCGCCGTGATAGTCGAGATGATCGCGGGTCAGATTGGTGAACACGCCGACGTCGAAATGCACGCCGGCGACGCGGCCCTGGTCGAGCGCGTGCGAACTGACTTCCATCGCGATCGCGCTGGCGCCGGCCTCGTGCATGTCGGCGAGCAGTTCGTGCAACTGCAGCACCAGCGGGGTGGTGAAACCGGTCGGCACGATCTCGCCGTACAGGCCGGCGCCGAGGGTGCCGACGGTGCCGCAGCGGATACCGCGCAAGGCCCAGGCCTGCGCGATCAATTGCACGGTCGAGGTCTTGCCGTTGGTGCCGGTCACGCCGACCACGGTCATCGCTTCGGTGGCGCGGCCGTGGAAGCGGTCGCCCATTTCCCCCAGGCGCGCACGCAGTCCGGGCACGGCGATCGCATCGGCCGGGGCCGGCAGCTCGTCCGGCGCGGGCGGCTCGAACAGGATCGCGCTGGCGCCGTTGGCGCGCGCCTGCTCGACGAAACCCAGGCCGTGCGCGCCGAAGCCGGCGATCGCGACGAAGGCATTGCCGGGGCGCACCGCGCGGCTGTCCATCACCAGGCCGGTGATACGCAGATCGCCGGGGATGCCGGCGATGTCGGGCAACAGTTCGGCCAAGGGCATCAAGCGGCTCATCGCGCGCCTCCCTGGACCAACGCACTCGCGGCGATCGGCGGTGGCGAAGCGACGGTCTGCGTCGCCACCGGAACCACCGGGCCGCTCGGCTTGCCGCCGTTCTGCTTGAGGCGCTTGGCTTCGGCCGCGGCCTGCACCGCCAGCCAGGTTTCGATGTCGTCGGGCGCCACGTCCATCAGGCGCAGGGCGCCGTCCATGACGTTGCGGAACACCGGGCCCGACACCGAACCGCCGTAGTAGCCGCGCTTGGTCGGGTCGGGCTCGCTGACCACCACCACCATCGAGAAGCGCGGCTTCTCCACCGGCACCACGCCGGCGAACAAGGACACGTACTTGCGCGAATAGCCGCCGGTGGCGCTGAATTTACGGGTGGTGCCGGTCTTGCCGGCGACGTGATAACCGAGGATCGCCGCCTGCTTGGCGGTGCCGCCCGGCTCGGTCACGGTCTGCATCATGCGCATGATCTCGCCGGCCACCGCCGGCTCCAGCACCTGCCGCGCTTCGTTGCGCTGGCCCTTGACGAAGGTCGGCTGGATCAGGCGGCCGCCGTTGGCCATCGCCGCATAGGCCATGGCGATCTGCACCGGTGTGGCCGACAGGCCGTAGCCGTAGGACATGGTCGCCTTGGTGGTGCCGCTCCAGCGCGACGGCGGCGCCAGCAGACCCGAGGACTCGCCCGGGAAGCCGCTGTTGGGCTTCTGCCCGTAACCGAAGCCGCGAATGAAGTTGTAGTAATAGTCGTTCGGCAACGGCAGGGCGAGCTTGGCCGCGCCGACGTTGGAGCTCTTGGTGATCACGCCGGTAACGGTCAACACGCCGTTGTTGTGGGTGTCGGTAATGCGGTAACGGCCATTGGGCATCCAGCCCGGCGTGGTGTTGACCAGGGTCGTCGGCTTGACCGCGCCGGCGTTGAGCGCCGCGGCGACGGTGATCGGCTTCATCGTCGAACCCGGCTCGACCACGTCGGTGACCGCGCGGTTGCGGTGGGTGTCGCGGTTGCCGGCGCTGAGCAGGTTCGGGTTGTAAGTCGGCAGATTCGCCATCGCCAACACTTCGCCGGTCTCGATGTCGAGCACCACCGCCGAAGCGCTGCTGGCGCCGGTCTCGATCAGGGCGCGGCGCAGCTCGCGGTAGGTCAGGTACTGGATGCGGCGGTCGAGGGTCAGGGTCAGGTCCTTGCCCGGCTCGGCCGACTGCACCAGGTCGACGTTCTCGACGATGCGGCCGGCGCCGTCGCGGATCACCCGCTTGGTGCCCGGCTTGCCGCGCAGCTCGTGGTCGAACGCCAGCTCCAGGCCTTCCTGGCCGCGGTCGTCGATGTTGGTGAAGCCCAACACGTGCGCCATCGCTTCGCCCTGCGGGTAGAAGCGGCGGAACTCGCGCTGCGAGAACACGCCCGGCACCTTGTGCGCGAGGATCTTGCGCGCCTCGTCCGGATTGATCCGGCGCTTGAGGTACATGAATTCCTTGCCGGCGCGCTGGGCCAGCTTGCGGGTCAGCTCGTCGCGCGACACGCCCAGCGCCTTGGCCAGTTCCGGCAGGCGCTCGGGGTTCTTGGCCAGTTCCTTGGGGTTGCCCCAGATCGACTCGACCGGCGTCGACACCGCCAGCGGCTCGCCGTTGCGGTCGGTGATCATGCCGCGCGAGGTCGGGATCGGGATCTCGCGCAGCGAACGCGCATCGCCCTGCTGGCGATAGAAATCGTTGCTGATGACTTGCAGGTCCAGCGCGCGCCCGACCAGGGCGACCGCGCACAGGCCGAGCGAGCCGCCGACTAGGATCAGGCGGTTGCGCAGGTTGAACTGGGCGACGCGACCGCGCGGCTTGTTGCCGCGCGAGCCGCGGTCTTCGCGGGCGCGTGCGAAGCGTTCGCCGATGCCTTCGACGAGACGGTCGAAGCCGCCGCCGCGGCCGCGGTCGCCGAGCACGCGATCGAGCGGCCCGCTGCGGGTGGGGCGCTGCGGCTTGCGACCGTTCATGGCCGGATCACCACGGTTTCGGCGCCTTCCGGGAACTTCATCCCGATGCGCTCGCGCGCGACCTGGTCGATGCGGTTGCTCTCCGCCCAGGTCGCCTGTTCCAGTTGCAGGCGGCCGAACTCGATATTGAGTTCGTCGCGCTCGCGCTGGAGCTTGTTGAGTTGCACGAACAACTGGCGGTGCTCGTGGCGCGCGAACACCACCAACAGGGCCGAAACCACGTTGGCGACGATCAGCAGGGCGAGCAGCAGGCGCATCATGCTGCGCCTCCCTGGTCCGGGAATCGGGAATCGGGAGTCGGGAGTCGGGACGGCGAATGCACGATTCCCGATTCCCCATTCCCCATTCCCAGCTTTTCGGCCACCCGCAGCACTGCGCTGCGCGCGCGCGGGTTGCTCGCGGTTTCTTCGTCGAAGGCCTTCTGCGCACCGCCGATCGCCAGCAGGGTCGGGGTGAACGCCAGCTCGATCGGCATGCGCCGGTTGGCCGGCGGCGCCTTCGAGTGGCGGGCGATGAACTGCTTGACGATGCGGTCTTCGAGCGAGTGGAAGCTGATCACCGCGAGGCGGCCGCCGGGCTTGAGGCGGGCCAGCGCGGCGTCGAGGCCGGCTTCGAGATCGGCCAGTTCGCGGTTGATGAAGATGCGGATCGCCTGGAAGCTGCGGGTCGCCGGATGGATCTTGTTGTCGCCGCGCGGCATCACCGAAGCGATCAGGTCGGCCAACTGGGCGGTGCGCAGCAAGGGCTGCTCGCTGCGGCGGGCGACGATGGTGCGGGCGATCTTGCGGCTCTGGCGTTCTTCGCCGTAGGTCCACAGCACGTCGGCGATCTCTTTCTCCGACGCCGAGGCCAGCCACTGCGCCGCGCTCTGGCCGCTGTCCGGGTCCATGCGCATGTCGAGCGGGCCGTCCTTGCCGAAGCTGAAGCCGCGCTCGGCGACGTCGAGCTGCGGCGAGGACACGCCCAGGTCCAGCAGCACGCCGTCGAGGCCGGCGGCGGTTTCGTCCCAGTGGGCCAGGTCGGCGAAGCTGCCGCGATAGATCGACACGCGCGGGTCGTCACCGAACTCGCGTTCGGCCACGGCGATCGCTTCCGGGTCTTTGTCCATCACCAGCAGCCGGCCTCGCGCTTGCAAAAGCTCAAGTACGCCGCGGGCATGCCCGCCGCGTCCGAACGTGCCGTCGAGATAGGCACCGTTCCCGAGCACCCGCAGGCCATCCAGCGCCTGCCGGTACATCACGGGAAGGTGGCCGGATCGCGCGTGCGTGCGTTCCATGCCACCGCCCGTCATAGCTGCAGGTCGAGCAGCTCGTCGCTCAGATCGTCGTCGGTGATCGTCTGACGGATCTGCGCGTGATGCGCCTGCTCGCTCCATAACTCGAATTTGTCGCCCATGCCCAGCAAGACGGCTTTCTTCTCGATGCCGACCGCGGCGCGATGGCTGCCCGGCAGGGTGATACGGCCGTTGCCGTCGAGTTCGACGAACGCGGCCGCGCCGACCAGCTTGAGCTGCATGTTGCGGTTGACCTTCTTGGCCTTGGGCAGCTTGTTGACCTGGTCGCGGACGCGTTCCCAGATCGACAGCGGATACAGATAGAGAGAGCCCGACTCGAACGGGTTGTAGGTGATGACCAGGCGGTTGTCGCATTCACGCGCGACGACGTCGCGGTAGGCGGTAGGTACCGCCAGCCGTCCTTTGTCATCGATCGTGATGGCGGTTTCGCCCTGGAACATTGCGCACCTTTGCGGTTCCCGTCTCTACCGGACGGGTCACCTCGTTCATTCGCCCGGTTGGACGGCTGGCCTCGAAAACCCACAAAAACCCAGGTTTTCCCTCGGATGTCCACATTAGCAGGGTGCACAAGGTTGTCAACAACTTTCCGGGGCAAATTTCACCAAGCACATCAATGGCTTGCGGCGGACTTCAGAGTCTTATTCAAGACTTATCCACTAACCTTTGTTTCGTCTCACATTTTGAGACTCAGCACGTCACAAAGTGACCCTCACGCGATGGCCGTCACAGTTGTTAAAGTCCTGTTGCGAAGCAGCAAGCTGCGCCGATCAGCGCAGAAGGTCGGATTTGCGTGCACGATCAGCGGCAACTATCGGAACATCCGCAAGCGAATGGACAGCCAATGGCTGCCGCATTCCGGCACCCGCCTGCCCCCGCAAATCAGCGAGACGATCGCGCCGAGACGGGCCGCCCAGGCCCTCCACCTGCCCATCCGTCAGGCCCCTGCACCAGGCCCCGAAGAGCAAGGTCCGCAGGGCAATAGCCGAATCCGAGGCACGCCCCCTCACCCCAGCCCTCTCCCGCACGCGGGAGAGGGAGCCAAGCCGCAGAAGCGACGCAACAACGCCCGTCCACCCTCGTTACCGAGAGCCCCCTTTAGTAAAGGGGGCGCTCCGAAGGGGCGGGGATTTGGGTGCACATAGCGGGGCCCGAAATTTGCAACGCAAATTTTGGGATTCACAGGGCGTAGCCCGGAGAACGCCGCCCCGAAGGGGCGGGGATTTGGAGATGCATAGCGGAGGCCCAAAATTTGCCCTGCAAATTTTAGGGTTTTCCAGGCGCAGCCTGGAAAAGCGCGAAGCCGGCCGATAAGCCGGGTTCTGTCGTGGACAGTCATTCCTCTAGGCGCAACGTCGCCGTTACGCTCAAGCAACCTACCCGGAGACATCGCGGGCCGCGACATAGTCTCCCTATTTGGTTTTGCTCCCGGTGGGGTTTGCCGTGCCGGTCTGTTGCCAGACTCGCGGTGCGCTCTTACCGCACCGTTTCACCCTTACCACGCACCCTTGCGGGCCGTTCGGCGGTCTACTCTCTGTTGCACTTTCCGTCGGCTTGCGCCGCCCAGGCGTTACCTGGCACCGTGCCCTGTGGAGCCCGGACTTTCCTCGGCACCGGATCTTGCGATCCGATGACGCGACTGCCTGGCCGACTCCGCGCCGGCATTGTCGCACGCGCCGGGCCGAATCGCCGGCGCGCGGTTAAATTGGCAGAAACCACGTCATCCCACGGCAAGGATCGGCCGCCCTCATGCAAAGCGACGACCCCGAAGATCATTACCCGCTGTATCCATTAGGCATGCTGCGCCGCCATGGGCTGACCGGCGCTGAGGATTTGGCCGAGCGTCTGCCCGCATGGAGCGAAAGCGAACTGCGCTCGGCCTTCTGGCCGGCCTATCGCTCGATTCGTGAAACCGAAGCCGAGTTGGAGCGCTGCTTCGGCATCGACGGCGGCGAACGCGTCCTGCAGCTCAACGGCCAGCCGATCTTCGTCTCGGAAGACATCTGGAACTTCCAGGTGCGGGCCGGCCCGGAGCTGATGAATGCACTGGTGGCCGCGCTCGAACGTCAGCGCGCGGCGTCGTCAGACACAGCGGCGCCTTAGTCGCCGCTGCCGTACAGGGCTTTGCGCGGCGCGCCGCTGAGTTCCGCGGCCACTTTCGCCGCCGTCGACGGCGGCAGGTGCTCTTTCAGTTTGGCGTACAGGCGCAAACCTTCGACCACCTTGGCGTCGGCATCGTCGCCGGCGCCCTCAACCATCACCACGAACTCGCCCTTGCGCTGGTTCGGGTCGGCCTTGACCCGCGCGGCCAGTTCGCCGAGCGAGCCGTCGAGCACGGTCTCGAACAACTTGGTCAACTCACGCGCCAGCACCGCCGGCCGCTCGAAGCCGAACACGTTGACCATGTCGTCGAGCGTTTCCTCGATGCGATGCGAGGATTCGTAGAACAACAAGGTCTGCGGTTCGGCGGCGAGCCGGGTCAGGCGTTCGCGCCGGGCCGCACCCTTGGCCGGCAGGAAACCTTCGAAACTGAACCGATCCGAGGCCAGGCCGGCGACGCTGAGCGCGGCGATGGCGGCGCAGGCGCCGGGTACCGGCGAGACGCGGATGCCGGCTGCGCGCGCCGCGCGCACCAGGCGGAAGCCCGGGTCGCTGACCAACGGGGTGCCCGCATCGGACACCAAGGCCAGCGAATCGCCGGCCTGCAAGCGCGCCACCAACTGCGCCGCCTGCTGTTCCTCGTTGTGCTGATGCAGCGCCAATAACGGCCGTTCCAGGCCGAAATGCGCCAACAACTGACGGGTGTGGCGCGTGTCCTCGGCGCAGATCGCCGCGACCGTGCGCAAGGTGTCGAGCGCACGCGGCGACAAATCGCCGAGGTTGCCGATCGGAGTTGCCACAATATGAAGGGTGCCGGAGGTCTGCATCGTACGGTTACGGTAAGGGCGGGTAGAATCCTAACCGGTCCCACAGGAACGCCGCTGGACGGCGGATGCAAGCCGATGAATCAAAAGAAAAACCGGCCCGCGATGACATGGATGTTCAGCCTTCTGGCCGCAACCGCCCTGCTCGGCGGCTGCGCCACGGTCGAAACCCGTCCGGTCGCGGCGATCAACGCGGCCAATCCGCTGATCGCCCAGGCGGCCCACCTCGCCCGCAATAACGCCAGCCTCAGCGGCGCGGCGCGGACCGAGAACGAACAACAGATCGAACGCCTGCTATCGCAACTCGACAACGCCGCCCTGGCGCGCGAAGCCGATGCCGTGCCGGTCGGCGATCCGCTCTACAACTACCTCGGCCGCCAGCTGATGCAGCGCGGCCTGCCCTTGCCGCGCCCGTTCGACCAGACCTCGAACTGGAGCTTCAGCGGCGCCGGCCAGCGTCCGCCGGCCGAAAGCGACGGCTACCGTCCGCCGGTCAAGCTCGCGGTGTTGCTGCCGCTGACCGGTGCACTGGCGACCGCTTCGGCGCCGGTGCGCGACGGTCTGCTCGCCGGCTATTACGGCGAAAGCCGTCGTCGCCCCGAAATCGTCTTCTACGACACCTCCGGCACCGCCGGCGGCACTCTGGCCGCCTACGACAAGGCCGCGGCCGCGGGCAACGACTTCGTGATCGGCCCGCTCGGCCGCGACGAGGTCAGCGCCCTGTTCAGCAAGACCGTCCTGCCGGTGCCGGTGCTCGCGCTCAATCGCGGCAACGTCGCTCCGCCCAGCGGCAACGTCAGCTTCTCGCTGACGCCCGAGGACGAAGGCATCGCCGCGGCCGACTACCTGCTCGAGCGCAAGGTCGTGCGCGTGCTCGCCATCGGCGGCGGCGACGAAGGCCAGCGCCGCGCGATCGCCGCACTCAAGGAACGCCTGGCCGCACGCGGCGCCCAGGTCACCGACACCGTCGGCGAAGGCACCGCCGACCTGGCGCCGTTCGTGGCCAAGGAAGGCGGCGTCGATGCCGTGTTCCTGGCGACCAAGGGCAGCGCCGCACGCACCCTGATTCCGAAGCTCGCCCTGGTCGGCTTGGCCGACAAGCCGCGGGTGGCTACCTCGCAACTGCTGTCGGGCACCGGCAAGCCGGAGCAGGACCGCGTCCTCGACGGCATCGCCTTCCCGTCCGAGTCCTGGACCAGCGGCGGCGTGCGCGGCTTNCCGCCGCGACCCTGCCGACCGCGCGCGGTCCAGGCGCGCGCCTGTTCGCCTTCGGTTACGACGCCTGGTTGCTGTCGGCCTACCTCGAACGCCTGGCCACCCGCTCGGACGCGTTCGTTTCCGGCGCCACCGGCGTGCTGCGCATCGACGGCTTCGGCACCGTGCTGCGCACGCCGGCGTGGTCGACCTTCAGCAGCGGCGTCGCGGTGCCGCTGGCGGATGCCTCGCGCCGCTGATCGCACCCCAGGCCCGACGCCGCCGGCGTCGGACCGGCGCGCGCGCGGCGCCGCGGTCGAAGCCGCCGCGCGGGCGCATCTGCTCGCCGCCGGCCTGCGCGAAGTCGCGGCGAACGCCAACTACCGTTTCGGCGAACTCGACCTGGTGATGCTCGACGGCGCCGTGCTGGTGTTCGTCGAAGTGCGTTACCGCCGCGACGACCGCTACGGCGGCGGCGCGGCCTCGGTCGACGCCCGCAAGCGCCGCAAGCTGGTGTTGGCGGCGCAGAGTTTCCTCGCCGCCCATCCCCGCCTCGCCGACGGCGCCTGCCGCTTCGACGTGGTCGAGGCCGACGGCGATCCCGCCGCGCCGCGCCTGAACTGGTTGCGCGACGCCTTCCGCGCCGACGATCTCTGAGACGACTGCCCGATGCCGACCGTGATGACCCATGCCGTGGTACCGCTCGCCCTGGGTTGGGCGCTCGGGTCGCGGGTAATCGACCGCCGCCTGCTGGTCGCCGGCGCGCTCGCGGCGATGTTGCCGGACGCCGACGTGGTCGCCTTCAAGCTCGGCATCGCCTATGCCGACGACTTCGGCCATCGCGGCGCCAGTCATTCCTTCGCGTTCGCCATGCTGATCGCCGCGCTCGGTGCGCTCGCCGCGCGTTGGTTGCGTGCGCCGCCATGGACCGCGGCCGCGTGGTTGTTCGTCTGCACCGTCTCGCATCCGTTGTTGGATGCGCTGACCGACGGCGGCCTCGGCGTCGCCCTGTACTGGCCCTGGTCGGACCAACGCATCTTCGCGCCGTGGCGGCCGATCGAGGTCTCGCCGATCGGCGCACGCTTCTTCAGCGCGCGCGGCCTCGAAGTACTGTGGTCGGAAGCGCGCTGGATCGCCCTGCCCGCGCTCGCGGTCGGCCTGCTCGGCGCGACGATGCGGCAGTGGTTGCCGCGTTCGGAACGCGCGCAATGACCGCCCTGCCCGACGAACTGCAACACGAGTTGTCGGGCCTGCTCGGCGAAGCCTGGTTGACCGATCCCGGCGAACGCCTCGCTTACGCCTACGACAACTCGCGCCGCCACGCCATGCCCGATGCGGTGGCGCTGCCGCGCACGCGCGAACAGGTGCTCGCGTTGGTGCGCGCCTGCCGTCGCCACCGCGTGCCGGTGATCGCGCGCGGGCGCGGCACCAACACCACCGGCGCCTCGGTGCCGGTCGCCGGCGGCGTGGTGGTCTCGTTCGAGCGCATGAACCGCATCCTCGAGATCCGTCCGGGCGACCGCTGCGCGATCGTCGAGCCCGGCGTGCTCAACGGCGATCTGCAGGCCGCGCTGAAGTCGCACGACCTGTTCTGGCCGCCGGACCCGACCAGCGCCGCCTTCAGCACGGTCGGCGGCAACCTGGCCTGCAATGCCGGCGGGCCGCGCGCGGTGAAGTACGGCGCCAGCCGCGACAACGTGCTCGCGGTGACCGCGGTGACCGGCGCCGGCGAACTGATCGTCTGCGGCACTGCGACCACCAAGGGCTCCACCGGCTACGACCTGCATCGCCTGCTGGTCGGCAGCGAAGGCACCCTGGCCTTGATCGTCGAGGCGAGCTTGCGCCTGACCCCGGCGGCGCCGGCGCGCGCGGCCTTGCGCGCGATCTACCGCGACGTCTCGGCGGCGGCGCAAGCGGTGGCGCGGCTGATGGCGCAGCCGGTCACTCCGTCGATGCTCGAATTCATGGACGCGCGTGCGGTGCAACTGGCACGCGACGTCGGCGGCGCCGATCTGCCCGCGCAGGCCGGCGCCTTGCTGATGATCGAAGCCGACGGCGACGCGCAGACCCTGCCGCATTCGATCGCCGCCTTGAAACGCGCGGCGCAGGGCGAGGGCCTGATCTCGCTCGACGACGCCAGCGACGAAGCCGCGCGCGAAAAACTCTGGGCCGCGCGCAAGGCGCTGTCGCCGTCGCTGCGCACGCTGGCACCGGGCAAGATCAACGAAGACGTGGTGGTGCCGGTGTCGCGCATCCCCGAGCTGGTCGACGGTGTGCAGGCGCTGGCGCGCGAGTTCGATCTGCCGATCGTCTGCTTCGGCCATGCCGGCAACGGCAACCTGCACGTCAACCTGCTCTACGACCCTGCCGACGATGCGCAGAACGAGCGTGCCCACGCGGCGATGTCGCGGGTGTTCGCGCTCGCCCTGGCGCTCGGCGGCACCTTGTCCGGCGAGCACGGCATCGGCCTGGCCAAACGCGAGTTCATGCCGCAGGCCGTCGATGCGGCCACGTTGGCACTGATGCGTCAGTTGAAAAGCGTGTTCGACCCCGACGGCATCCTTAATCCGGGCAAGCTGCTGCCCGACGCATAGCGCTGCGGCTAAGGCGTGCGGCCGCGAGATTTCGTCGATTGACTGCCGACGGCGCGCTTGAGGCTCACGCCTCGCCGCTTACAGCCTGCGCACTCCGGGCAAGCCGCTGAAATACGCGCCGACCTCGCCTGCATTCGCCTCGACCTGTCCTGGCCTGCCGGGCGCGCCGACCGGGCCGGAACGGCCGGAGAACCCATTGCGGCCGGTCCTCCCGCTACTGCCGCCGGCCCCGCTGCTGCCGCCGCTGCCCTGGCTGCCGGCGCTGCCGCTGCGGCCGCCCTCGCCACCCGGGCCGCCCGCGACATCGAACCGCAGCCACTGCGCCAGCTCGGGATAACGCCGATCGTAGGTCAGCTCGATCCGGCCGCCGCTTCCTCCGATGCCGCCGGGTGCGCCATCGCCACCGTCGCCGCCATCGCCACCGGAACCGCCGTTGCCGTTGTTACCGAAGCGGCGCTTCTCGCTTTGCTCCCGCGCGCCTTCGCCCCGGCCGCCATCGCCGCCGCGACCGCCACTGCCGCCGTTTCCACCTGCGCCACCGAGGCCGCCGGCCGCAACCAAGGTCAGCGGACGGTCGGCAGGCGCCAGCACGAAGTCGTCGAAATCGCCGGTCACCCGCACGGCGATCAACTTCGGATGCGAGCGCGTGCTCACGTAGGTGGCGTACATGCGCAGTTGCGGTCCCTCGTAGCCCGGACCGCCGTGTTCGCCATCGTCGCCGTCGCGAGCATGATCGCCGTGCTCTCCATCGACGCCGCTGCGGCCGTCGCGACCGTCGGAACCGCTGCTGCCGTCGCGACCTCGCTCACCCGGTCCACCGGGCGTGCCGACGCTGACGATGCAACCGTAGTCGGCGAGGTAATGCCGCGACTGCGCCAATTGCGCCCGCGGATGCAGCAATCGCGTGGATATCGCGAAACCGCTGTCCACGCTCGCCAGCACGTCGGGATTGGGCGTGAACCACCCCATCTCGTCGAACCGGCCATGCGCGCTCGAGAAAGCGAAGTTGCGGAAATCCAACATGCCGTTGCGGCGGGTACCGGTGCCGCCATGCCAGGTTTCGTAACCGGCCGGCGCCGGCTCGCGCGCCAGCCGTGCGGTGACGGCCACGTGCATCTGCACCGGCTGGCGCGGGCAGATCGTGCTCACGCCGGGGCCGATGTCGGTTTCCATCGCGCTGACCTGGGCGTCCTGCAACTGGATCGTGTTGATGCCGGCGATCGAACGTACCGCGCCGCAGCCGCTCGCCACGGCGCCGATCGCCAGGGCCAACGCGATATTGAAGCCGGTCGCGACACCGCCGGTTCGCTCCGATTCCAGGGTGAGCAGATCGCGTTCCGGAGCGGAGTGGCGCATGAGCGAAGGCTCGGTTGAGAAGGTGCGCCACCCTCGCACTCGGGCGATTAAGCGGGTCTGAACTTTTTAGTAATGCGACCTGAGCGATGTCACACACTCGCCTCATGATCAGCCCGGCGCGCAGCGGCTGCGGCGCAGAAACGAAGAACGATCAAGCGAAGTGTTGGTATCCCTTCCGGGCCGGTGTCCACACCGAGCCATCGCTCGTGTGCACACGCACCGCGCACTCCGCACCCGCTTGCCGCGCTTCGATCCGGCCGATCACCCGCGCCGCCGAATCGACCCGGCTCAAGGCCTGTTCTATCGCCGCGCGTCGAGCCGGCGGCGCGGTGAAACACAGCTCGTAATCGTCGCCGCCGCTCAGTTGCAAGGCCCTGCGGGCGTCGCCGGCGCAGGCCGCGGCCAAAGCGCGCGACACCGGCAACGCATCGGCGTCGATGCAAGCGTCCACGCCGGACGCCGCGCAAACATGGCCGAGGTCGGCGAGCAAACCGTCGGAAACATCGATACCGGCATGGGCCAGGCCGCACAAGGCACGGCCTGCGCTCACCCGCGGTGTGGGCCTGTGCAGGCGTTCGAACAATCGCTCGGCATCGGTGTGCGCGTCGCCGTCGTTGCGGCGCACTTCGTATTCGCAGTACGGCGCGATGCCGGCCAAGGCCAGCGCCGCGGCGGCATCGCCGAGCGTGCCGGTGACCCAGACCTCGTCGCCGGCCTGCGCACCATCGCGGCGCAAAGCCGCGCCGGGCTCGACGAAACCGAGCACGGTCACGCACACCGACAAGGGGCCGCGGGTAGTGTCGCCGCCGACCAGGGCGACCCGGTGTCGGGCGGCGAGTTCGACGAAGCCATCGAGAAAACCATCGACGAAGGCCTCCGTCGCGAAGCCGGGCTCGGCCGGCAAGGACAGCGACAAGGTGCACCAGGCCGGGCTCGCGCCCATCGCGGCGAGGTCGGACAGATTCACCGCCAGCGACTTCCAGCCGATGCCGGCCGGCGCCGCATCGTCGGCGAAATGCACGCCACGGTTGAGGGTATCGGTAGCGACGACCAATTGTTGGCCGGCAGGCGGCTGCAACAAGGCGGCATCGTCGCCGATGCCCAGCACCACATCGTCGCGCGGCGCCTGGCCGGCGCCGATGCGGGCGCGAATGCGGGCGATCAGGTCGAACTCGGCTGCGCTCATCGCGGTCTCATCGCGCTCTCGTCCGGGCGCGGGCGTCGCCTGGGCGACGCCCGGATGGGTGCGGAATCAGCGCTTCTTCGACGCCCCGAATTCGGTCGCGCGCCAATCGGCGGCGGCATGATCGAGCACGCCGTTGACGTAGGTGTGGCCGTGCTCGGCGCCGAAGCGCTTGACCGTTTCGATCGCCTCGTTGATCACCACGCGGTACGGCACATCGAGACGATGGCGCAGCTCGTAAGCAGCGATGCGCAGCGCGGCGCGCTCGATCGGGTCGACCTGTTCGACATCGCGGTCGAGGAACGGCGCCAGGGCGACGTCCAACTCCTCCTGGTGCTTGTCGACGCCGCGCACCAGGTCCTCGAAGTAATCGAGGTCGGCGACTTCGTGGGCCTGCTCGTGGGCGAACTGGCCGATCACGTCGTTGACCCGGGAACCCGACAGCTGCCAGGCGTACACGGCCTGCAAGGCGCGGCGGCGGGCGCGCGAACGCGCGACCGGATCTATTCCATCCTGACGACGGCGGTTCATGGCAATTGCCCCAGCAGATGGCTCATTTCGAGGGCGGCCAGCGCCGCTTCCTCGCCCTTGTTGCCGTGATTGCCGCCGGCGCGGGCCTCGGCATCCTCGTGACGTTCGACCGCCAGCACGCCATTGGCGATCGGCAGGCCGTAGTCGAGCGACACGCGCATCAGGCCGTCGGAACAACCGTCGGCGACTTGTTCGTAGTGACGGGTATCGCCGCGCACGACGCAGCCGAGCGCGACCACGGCGGCGTGCCGGCCGGCGACGGCCAAGCGGGCGGCGACCACCGGCAATTCCCAGGCGCCGGGGACGCGGACCACGTCGATGGCGTCCTCGGCGACGCCGTGCTCGGCGAAGGTCTTGCGGGCGCCGGCGACCAGGGTGTCGGTGATGCGCGGGTTCCAGCGGCTGGCGATGATGGCGTAGCGCGCGCCCTCGGGGCTGCGCAGGTCGCCTTCGTAATGGGGCATGAGGGGAAATCGGCTGGACGAAAGGGGTAGTTTAACGGCTGGGGGCCGCCGGTGCCGGAGGACGGAACGCTCAAGTCCGTTGCCTCGGGCCGGCGCGGCACGGAATCCACGCCTGCGATGGGCCGGCCGCCGCGAGCGGCCGCCGGCCCCAGGCCTGAAGCCTCAGCCCAGCTTGGCGATGTCGACGTACTCGACGACTTCCAGGCCGAAGCCGGCCAGGCCGATCTGCCGGCGCGGGGTGCCGAGCACACGCAGCTTGCCCAGGCCGAGGTCGGCCAGGATCTGCCCGCCGGCGCCGTTGCGGCGCCACTCGGCTAATGCATGGCCGCGGGTCGGCACCAGCACGACGGTGTGGGCCGCCTCGTCGCCGCCGGCGCCATCGTGCGCGGCTTCGGGTGCGGCCTCGCGCACCCGCGCCAGCAGGCTGTCGGCGTCGGCGTGATCGGCCAACACCACCAACGCGCCGCTGCCCTCGCGCGCGATCGCCGCCAGCACGTCGCCGACCGCCGGACCGAAGTCCGGCCGGCGCCAATGCAGCGCATCGGCGAGCGGGTTCTGGATGTGCACGCGCACCAGCGTCGGCACGTCGGCATCGGGCTCGCCGCGCTGCAGGGCGAAGTGCAAGGCATGGGTCAGGCGGTCGCGATAGCTCAGCAGGCGGAACGGCCCGTGCTCGGTGTCTATGGTGCGCGCATCGACGCGCTCGACCGTGTGCTCGGTGGCGAGGCGATAGCGAATCAACTCTTCGATCGAACCGATCTTGAGCCCGTGCTCGGCGGCGAACGCCTCCAGCTGCGGGCGCCGCGCCATGCTGCCGTCGGCGTTGAGCACCTCGACCAGCACGCCGGCCGGTTCCAGGCCCGCGAGCAGGGCCAGATCGCTCGCCGCCTCGGTGTGGCCGGCGCGGCTGAGCACGCCGCCGGGCTGCGACATCAGCGGAAAGATGTGACCGGGCTGGGCCAGGTCGGAGGGCTTGGCATCGGGGCGCACCGCGGTGCGCACGGTGTGGGCGCGGTCGTAGGCCGAGATGCCGGTGGTCACGCCTTCGGCGGCCTCGATGCTGACGGTGAAATTGGTGTGGTGCGAGGAAGTGTTGTCGCGCACCATCGGCCCCAGGCCGAGTTGCAGACAGCGCTCGCGCATCAGCGACAGACACACCAGCCCGCGCGCATGCGTGACCATGAAGTTGATGTCGGCCGGGCGCACCAGTTCGGCGGCCATGATCAGGTCGCCTTCGTTCTCGCGGTCTTCGTCGTCGACGATCACGACCATGCGGCCGGCGCGGATTTCCTCGAGCAATTCGGGGACGGTCGCGAAATTCATGCAGCGGCTCCTGCGGCAGAAGTGTCGACGCGGGCGCCGAGCAGGCGCTCGACGTAACGCGCGACCAGGTCGATTTCCAGGTTGACCGCATCGCCGACCGCGGTCTGCGCGAACGCGGTGTGCTCGACGGTGTGCGGGATCAAGGCGACCTCGAAGCCTTCGTCGTCGACTCCGTTGACGGTCAGGCTGACGCCGTCGACGCAGATCGAACCCTTCTTGGCGATGTAGCGCAGCAGCGATGCCGGCGCGCGGAAGCGCCAGCGCTGGGCGCGTGCGTCTTCGTGCACGCTCAGCACCGCACCGACGCCGTCGACGTGGCCGCTGACCATGTGCCCGCCGAGGCGATCGGTCGGGCGCATCGCCCGCTCGAGGTTGACGATGGCGCCGTGCTTGAGCGCGCCGAGCGTGGTCAGCGACAAAGTCTCGGTGGAGGCATCGGCCTCGAACGAGCGTTCGTCGAACGAAATCACGGTCAGGCAGACGCCGTTGACGGCGATGCTCTCGCCGAGCTTGGGCGCGCTGAAATCGAGGCTGCCGGTGGCGATGCGCAGGCGCACGTCGCCGCCGAGGTCTTGGCTGGCGGCGAGCGAGCCGACGCCTTCGATGATGCCGGTGAACATCAGCGGATCTCCTGGCGGAGCGCCGCTGCGGTGTCGCGATGGAAGTGGGTCATGAAACGTTTCCCGCATGATGGTGAGCGAAAAACGCCTCAAGGCATGGCCAACGCACGACCCGCGGCGTCGCCGCGGGTTCGGTCTCCCTGCTCTTGCGAGAGGAGTCGCGCGTAGCCGTCTTCTTTCATCCGGACTGTGACCGTCGGCTCCGGCATCGGACCGGATCTGCTGACCCTCCGCGCCGGGTCCCGAATCGGA
Source organism: Lysobacter sp. 22409 (assembly GCF_052045105.1). NCBI lineage: Bacteria > Pseudomonadati > Pseudomonadota > Gammaproteobacteria > Lysobacterales > Lysobacteraceae > Lysobacter > Lysobacter sp. 22409. The sequence goes on from NZ_JBQEOE010000012.1 coordinate 92,030, forward strand.
ACCGCGGCCCGAAGGCGCTCGCGGGCTCGCGCGTAACCGCGCCTACCGCCGGTGGGGAGTTTCGCCCCGCCCTGAAGACGTTACGTAATGAAGCGCCGGCGAACCGGCGGGCGCAGTTTAGCACCCGGGTCGCGCCGGGCCGGTTGTCCGCCGCGGTCGGCTGCGGATGCAGTGTTCCGCCCATGGCGCTGCGGCCATGCCCGACCTGGCCGGACCTGGACGACATGGGCTTCAGGCATACTCGTAAGAAACGCTCGGATTTCCGGCCCTGCCCGCGGCATCCGCCAGACCGCGCCGGCCTCGGCAGCCCGCCACGCCTCCCCGCCTCGCTCCCGCCCCGGCGTTCAGCCCGGCTTGCGGCGCAAATGCAGGAACAGCGGCCATTGCAGGGTCCGTATATCGCCCGAAGCGCCCCAGGCCGCCGACAGCGCCGGCCCGTGACGCGCGACCGGGTCCTCGCCGGTGGCCGCGCGGCAGCGCGCCGTCGCCGACATGCTGTTCAAATAACCGAGAAACCGCCGCAGCCCCCACTCCGCCTCCAGCCACAGCGCCGGCGCCGGCAAGGCCGGGAACGGCCATTCGTAGCCGGCATAACGCTGTTCGATCTGGACCCGCTCGGGCGGCCAGTACTCCTCGATCTGCTCGCGGAAGTCGGCGACCGCACCGACCATGCCTTCCGGAGCCAGGAAATCGCAGTAGCCCCAGGCCGCGAGCACGCCGCCGGGCGCCAACACCCGCTCGCACTCGGCGAAAAAACGCTCGCGCTCGAACCAGTGCAGCGCCTGCGCGACCGCGACCAGCTGCACGCTGGCGTCGGCCTGGTCGGTGCGCTCGGCCGGTTCGATCGCCAGGCTGACGTTGCCGCTGCCGCGCAGGGACGCGTCGTGCGCCCAGTGTTGTTCGATCTGTTGCGCGCTCGGCTCGGTCGCGTGGACCTGGGCGAAGCGCGCGGCCAGGCCGCGCGTAGCCTGGCCGCTGCCGCAACCGGCTTCCCAGACCCGCGCCGTCGCCGGCACTTGGGCCGCGATCAGGTCGAACAAGGCCTCGGGATACTCGGGCCGCGCCGCCGCATAGGCGCCGGCGAGCGCGGAGAAATGATCCTTGAAGGCGTTTTGATTCATGGGAGGTGAGGAGTGAGGAATGAGGAGTGAGCAGAGCCGAAACGCGGCGAGCTTTTCGCCCGGTCCCGGCTTCCGCCGTCGAGCTTGCATCACCCAAGAGAAGCAGGAAGTGAGGAGGGAAAAGTCAGAAGTGAGTAAAACGGACGCCCCCGGGCTTGCGCTCACTCCTCACTACTCACTCCTGGTTCCTAGCTCCCCCCTGCCGCGGCTGCAACAGCACGCGAGTGTCCTCGCCGATGCGGCGCACGTCGACCAGGTCGAGGCGCAGTTTGTCCTTCATCGCCTCGATGCCGAGCCCGTCGAACAAGGGCCGTGCGCTCTCGCCGAGCAAGACCGGTGCGACGTACAGCAGGACCTCGTCGACCCAACCGCCGGCGAGGAAGGCGCCGGCCAGGGTCGCGCCGGCTTCGAGCTGGATCTCGTTGACGCCGCGCTCGGCGAGCAGCTTGAGCACCGCTTCCAGGTCGATCCGCCCCTCGCGCATCGGCACCGCCGCATGCTGGGCGGCGAAGCCGCGCGGCGGCTTGGCGTCGGGCGCATGCAGGTACAGGGTCGGCGCATCGCCTTCGCGCACACGGCCGCGCGCGACCGTGGCCAGGCCCGGATCGAGCACCACCCGCAAGGGCGCGACGAAGGCGGTGTCGTCGCCGAGGCGCACGGTCAGCGAGGGATCGTCGGCGAGCACGGTACCGGCGCCGGTCACGATCGCACCGGCGCGCGCACGCCAATGCTGCACGTCCAGGCGCGAGGCCTCGCCGCTGATCCACTTGGATTCGCCGCTGGCGAGCGCGCTGCGCCCATCCAGGCTGGTCGCCAGCTTGACCCGCAACCACGGCCGGCCGCGCTCGATGCGCGACAGGAAGCCGCGATTGAGCGCTCGCGCCTGCGCTTCCATCAAACCGCTTGCGACTTCGATGCCGGCCGCCTGCAGTTTCGCGAAACCGGCGCCGTCGACCTGCGGGAACGGGTCGCGCATCGCCGCGACCACGCGGGCGACACCGGCGCCGATCAAGGCCTCGCTGCACGGCCCGGTGCGTCCGGTGTGGGCGCAGGGTTCCAAGGTCACGTAGGCGGTCGCGCCGCGGGCACGCTCGCCCGCCGCGCGCAGCGCATGCACTTCCGCATGCGGCTCGCCGGCGCGCTCGTGCCAGCCTTCGCCGACCACCTCGTCGCCATGCGCGATCACGCAACCGACCATGGGATTGGGCTTGGTGGTGTAGGCGCCTTTCTCGGCCAGACGCAACGCGCGGGCCATGTGGAGGTGATCGATGGCGGTGAATGCTGGGGTCATGGTGCGCGCTTGAAGTGGGTGGCGTCGGGGAAATCGGAGATCAGACTGCGGTCGGCCTGCACGGTCAGCGTCATCACGCCGCCTTCGGCCGCGCCGGTGGCCTGCGCGTCGAACTCGATCAGGTACAGCAGCTTGGTCGGGTCGTCCACCGTCAGCCAGCGTGGCGTATCGGGCTGCTCGGGGAAGCGTACGCCGATCGCCTTCACCGCGGCGTCGGCGGGCAAGGCGTCGAACTCGAACTCGCCATCGGCGCCCTGCACTGCGCTTTGCTCGACCACTCGGCCATCGGCCAATCGCAGCATGGCCTTGGCATCGCCCACCGCCAGACCATAGCGCGGCTCGTAAACCTTCAGCCGCAGCGTTTCGCCGGGCCTACGCGGCCGATGCGCCCACCAAGCCCCCGGCGGCAGCAGACCCGCGTCGACGGCCTGCTGCAGGGTGCCGATGCCGTCGCCTCGCACCTCGTTCAGATCGGCTTCGGTCAACGGCGGCGGCAGCTTGCGCCGGAGTCCGTTCTCGCTGTCGGGCGCGCGCTCCACCAGCACGACGGTTTGCTCGCTGCGTTGCCAGCAGCCGGCCACGTCCATGCCGGGCATCGGCACCTCGCGCATGCGGAAGCTGCCGTCCCGGTTCAACTGCAGGCGCGGCGCCGTCTTCGCTTCGATACCGGCATAAGCCCCCGCCAGCGCCGCGTCGGCCGGTTCGCAAGCGGCGACGGCGGAGCTCGCCGGAAGCGCGAAGCACGCGATCACGGCGAGCGCATTGGCGTAACCCGCAGGGCTTCGGCGTCGCGTGGATCGATCGGCGCCGGTCTGCACGACCGCGGCCCTGATGCCATCTCGCGTGGCGGTCCCATCGTTCATCGCATCCTCCTGCAGACACTCAATGCCGCACATAACGGCCGGGTATTCGGGGTGCGATCAGATCGCCGCCGTCCTGGGTCAGGATGAGTTGTTCGAACGAGGCGGGCATCGCCGCGGCGGTGTCCAGGCGTATCGCGAAAATGCGGCCTTTGCTTTCGTCCAGCGCCAGGGTTTCGCGCGGACGGTCGGCGGGTTGCAGGATCGCCTGGACGAGTCGCACGCCGGGACGCCGCACCGCCAGGGCCCAACCGCCCGGGCTGGTTTCGGTGCGCTCGCTGCGGCCGTCGGAATACACGAACTCGACGCCGATCCCCTGGGCCCGGTAGCCGCGCTGCGGGTCGCCGATCACGAGCGCATAGCCGCCGCGCCCATCGGCCTTGGCCGCCGGGTCGAGGCAGCGTTCGCGGTCGAATCGCGGAGCGGGCTGCTTCGGCATGGCGCGGCCCGCGGCCGCGTGCAGTGCGCCGACTTGCTCGAGCCGCTGCAGATAGGTGCGCACCGCGATATCCGCCGCGACCTGACTGTCTTCGAGCGTGCCGTCTTCAAGCGCACCGTCTTGTTCTGCGCCGTCTTCTTCAGCGCCCGCCGCAGCCGCTGCAGCCGAGGCCGCATTGCTCGGCGGCGGCGCTTGCCAGGCTTTCGGCTTCGTCTGCGCAGCCGTCGCTTCCAGCGCCAGCCGCGATTGTTCGAGCGCCGCCAGCGCCGGCGCCAGCGAGGCTTCGGCGGCGCTGCGGCCCGCGCGATCGGCCGGATCGGCCTCGGGCAAGCTGGCCGCAAGCAACTCGGCATATTCCGAACCGGACCGGTAGGTCTTCAAGTAACCGCAGGCTTCCTCGATCAAAGCGTCTTGCCGTTCTACCGCGAACTCGTCCAGGCGCTTTTGCGCGTCCGGCGTCCAGGCCACGACCTGGTCGAGCGAGAACACCGTCTGCTCGCGCACGGGCGCTTGCACGCTCAGCACGATGCCGTTGCCGCCGACGTTCCACTGGCCGCTGGCCGACTCGACCATCAAGCCGTAGCTGAGGCTCCATTGGAAACGTCCGTCGGGCTCGAGCACCAGCTCCGAACCGGCGTCGTCGGCGCCTTCCAGGTAATAGTGGCCGGCCAGCGCCGCGCGCTGCCGCTCCTCGATCGGATCGGTCGCCAAAGCCCAGCATGGCAGCAAGGCCAGCATCGACAAGGCGAGCATCGGCAGTGCGGATCGGTATGCCTTCAACATGCGCGAACTCCCTTCGCCGCGTAACAATGGCCCGCGTCGGCCGATGCGCTCAGCGCCTCTTCTTGTCCGGACGCGGCTCGTCCTCGCCGAGCAAGGGCAGTTGCCCCTCGCCCGGTATGTCGCGTTCGAGCCGGTCGAGCTCTTCGCGGAAATCGGCGACGTCCTCGAACGAGCGATACACCGAGGCGAAACGCACGTAGCCGACGTGATCGAGCTTGCGCAGCTCGGCCATGACGAACTCGCCGACCCGGCGCGAAGCGAGTTCGCGCTCGGCGGTCATGCGCAGTTGGTGGACTACCGCTCGTACCGCCGATTCGATCTGTTCTTCCGAGACCGGCCGCTTCTGCAGGGCGCGGTCGAAACCGGCGCGCAGCTTGCGCGCGTCGAAGGCCTCGCGGCGGCCGTCGCCCTTGATGATGACCGGCAGCTTGAGTTCGATCGTCTCGATCGTGCTGAAACGCTCCCCGCAAGCCTCGCAGACGCGACGGCGGCGGATCGTCGCGCCGTCGTCGGACACCCGCGAATCGATGACGCGGGTGTCCTGGTGCTGGCAGAAGGGGCAATGCATGGGCTAGGAATGAGTTGAAAGGAGTGAGAAACGAGTGGAAAAGCCGAAGGTTTGACCACTGTCCTCTGAACCTGCGATAAGAACAAGCCACGAGGCAGTTGTTCTTACTCGTTCCTCACTCTTCATCACTCGTTACTCGCTTTCAACCGTACACCGGGAACTGGGCGCACTGCTTGGTCACGTTCTCGCGTACCCCGGCAATGACCTTTTCGTCCTTCGGGTTATCGAGCACGTCGCAGATCCATTCGGCCAGGGCGACGCAATCGGCTTCCTTGTAGCCGCGGGTGGTGACCGCCGGGGTGCCGATGCGCAGGCCCGAGGTCACGAAGGGCTTCTGCGGGTCGTTCGGCACGGCGTTCTTGTTGACCGTGATGTGGGCCAGGCCGAGCGCGGCTTCCGCGTCCTTGCCGGTGATGCCCTTGCCGATCATGTCGACCAGCATCAGGTGGTTCTGGGTGCCGCCGGAGACGATCTTGTAGCCGCGCGCGGTGATGGTCTTGGCCATGGCCTGGGCGTTCTTGACCACCTGCGCCTGGTATTCCTTGAATTCCGGCTCCAGCGCTTCCTTGAAGGCGACCGCCTTGGCCGCGATCACGTGCATCAGCGGACCGCCCTGGATGCCCGGGAAGACGATGCTCTGCAGCTTCTTGACCAGGTCCTCGGACGGGTCCTTCGCAACGATGATGCCGCCGCGCGGGCCGCGCAGGGTCTTGTGGGTGGTCGAGGTGACGACGTGGGCGTGCGGCACCGGGCTCGGGTAGACGCCCGCGGCGATCAGGCCGGCGACGTGGGCCATGTCGACGAACAGGATGGCGCCGATCTTGTCGGCGATGGCGCGGAAACGCGCCCAGTCGACGACCTGCGAATAGGCGCTGAAGCCGGCCACGACCATCTTCGGCTTGTGCTCGACCGCCAGGCGCTCGACTTCGTCGTAATCGATCAGGCCCTGGTCGTTGACGCCGTACTGCACGGCGTTGAACAGCTTGCCGCTGGCATTGACCTTGGCGCCGTGGGTGAGGTGGCCGCCGTGGGCCAGGCTCATGCCGAGGATGGTGTCGCCCGGGTTGAGCAGGGCGAAATACACCGCCTGATTGGCCTGCGAGCCCGAATGCGGCTGGACGTTGGCGTAGTCGGCGCCGAACAGTTCCTTGACGCGGTCGATCGCCAACTGCTCGGCGATGTCGACGAATTCGCAACCGCCGTAATAGCGCTTGCCCGGATAGCCCTCGGCGTACTTGTTGGTCAGGACACTGCCCTGGGCTTCGAGGACGCGCGGGCTGGCGTAGTTTTCCGAGGCGATCAGCTCGACGTGGTCTTCCTGGCGACGGACCTCGGCGGCGATGGCCTGGGCGAGTTCATCGTCAAATCCGGCAATACGGGTGTGGCTCGGGAACATTACGCGGCCTCGGGAGGGGAGAGTACGGACGGGAGGGAGGGGGAACCTCGCATCAGGCCGGGCCGTGTGGATCCGCGGGCGGGCTTGACGTAAGACTTGAAATGTTAGCCTAGGGGCGTATGGCGGCCAACCGCCAAAGCGGGGCTGCCGCCGGCCCCGGCGCCGACGGACAATACAGCCTGCGCGCTCCGCCGCCTCCCCTGCCTTGCTTCTGGATGTCCCGATCGTGAAATGGGTCTTCGTTTTCCTGTTCCTCGCCAGCGCGGTGTACGTGCACCTGCGCGGCCGCGTACGCCACCGTCTTGGCCGCCAATTGCTCGACCACTCGACCTTCATGGCGCCGGTCAACGTGCTGATGTACGCCTGCTCGCGCGTGCCGACCACCGCTTTCCTGAGCCCGGACCAGCATTTCCCCGAGCTCGAACCGCTGCGCGCGCGCTGGCGCGACATCCGCGCCGAAGCCCTGCATCTGCGCGCGATCCAGCAGATCAAGGCCGCCGACGGCTACAACGACGTCGGCTTCAACTCGTTCTTCCGCCGCGGCTGGAAGCGCTTTTACCTGAAGTGGTACGACGACGCCCACCCCTCGGCGGCCGAGCTGTGCCCGGTCACCACCGAGCTGCTGCGGCAGATCCCCGGGGTCAAGGCGGCGATGTTCACCGAGCTGCCGCCCGGCGGCGAGCTGCGCCCGCACCGCGACCCCTATGCCGGCTCGCTGCGCCTGCACCTGGGCCTGGACACGCCCAACGACGACGCCTGCTTCATCGACGTCGACGGCACCCGCTACAGCTGGCGCGACGGCGAATGGACCATGTTCGACGAGACCTATATCCACTGGGCCCAGAACGGTTCCGAGCAGAACCGCATCATCCTGTTCTGCGACATCGAGCGGCCGATGCGCTGGGGCTGGGCGCGCGGCCTGAACCGGTTCATCGCCAAGAACCTGATCGCCGCGGGCGCATCGCCGAACATGGAAGGCGACAAGACCGGCGGCATCAACCGCCTGTTCAAGTATTTCTATGCCCTGCGCCTGAAGACCAAGGCCTTGCGGGCGCGCAGCAAGGGCACGTATTACGCGCTCAAGTACGCCCTGGTCGCCGGCGTCATCGCGCTGATCGTCTGGCTGTAACCCCGTCGGCGAAGCTGAACCCAGGCACGGCAAGGCTTTTGATCTCTCCAGCCCTGTCCGCAACGAGGCGCCGGCCGCCTGAGGCGCCGATCCGGCCGCCGTACAGCCCCAGCGGCCCTTTCCGGGCCTCGTCTGCGGGCTCTCGGCGGCTCCCCGTCCCGCTACACCCGCCCTATCCCGCCGGCCCTCGCGCTGGAACGCAGCCAGCGCCTGCGGGATAATCGCGGTTTCCCGCCCCGCCCCAGGCCATCCCTCGGCCCGGCTCGGCGCGTCCATGCTTCGGAGCCCGCATGCAATACATCTACACCATGAACGGCGTCAGCAAGACCGTGCCGCCGAAGCGTCAGATCATCAAGGACATCTCGCTGTCGTTCTTCCCCGGCGCCAAGATCGGTCTGCTCGGCCTCAACGGCGCGGGCAAGTCGACGGTGCTGAAGATCATGGCCGGCGTCGATACCGATTTCAGCGGCGAAGCGCGCCCGGCCACCGGCATCAAGGTCGGTTACCTGGCCCAGGAACCGCAGCTCGATCCGACCCAGACCGTGCGCGAAGCGGTCGAAGTGGGCGTCGGCGACGTGCTCAGCGCGCAGGCCGCGCTCGACAAGATCTACGAGGCCTACGCCGAAGAAGGCGCCGACTTCGACAAGCTCGCCGCCGAGCAGCAGCGCCTGGAAGCGATCCTCGCCTCGGGCGACGCGCACACGCTCGAGCATCAGTTGGAAGTCGCCGCCGACGCGCTGCGCCTGCCGCCGTGGGACGCGATCATCGGCAAGCTGTCGGGCGGCGAGAAGCGCCGCGTCGCGCTGTGCCAGCTGCTGCTGCAAAAGCCCGACATGCTGCTGCTCGACGAACCGACCAACCACCTCGACGCCGAATCGGTCGAATGGCTGGAGCAGTTCCTGGCGCGCTACACCGGCACCGTGGTGGCGGTGACCCACGATCGCTACTTCCTCGAAAACGCCGCCGAGTGGATTCTCGAACTCGACCGCGGCCGCGGCATTCCGTGGAAGGGCAACTACACCGCGTGGCTGGAGCAGAAGTCCGAGCGCCTGAAGCAGGAAGAAAACACCGAGAAGGCGCGCCAGAAGGCGCTGGCCAAGGAACTCGAGTGGGTGCGCAGCAACGCCAAGGGCGGCCGCAGCAAGGGCAAGGCCCGTCTGGCCCGCTTCGAGGAACTCAACTCGGTCGAGTACCAGCGCCGCAACGAGACCAACGAAATCTTCATCCCGCCGGGCGAGCGTCTCGGCAATTCGGTGATCGAGTTCAAGAACGTCTCCAAGTCGTTCGGCGACCGCCTGCTCATCGACGACTTGAGCTTCATCATTCCGCCGGGCGCGATCGTCGGCATCATCGGCCCCAACGGCGCCGGCAAGTCGACCCTGTTCAAGATGATCACCGGCCAGGAAACCCCGGACACCGGCGAGATCGTCAAGGGCCCGAGCACCAAGATCGCCTACGTCGACCAGAGCCGCGACAAGCTCGAAGGCAACCACAACGTCTTCCAGGAAGTCTCCGGCGGCGCCGACATCCTCAACATCAACGGCGTCGAGATCCAGTCGCGCGCCTACATCGGCCGCTTCAACTTCAAGGGCCAGGACCAGCAGAAGATGGTCGGCTCGCTGTCGGGCGGCGAACGCGGCCGTCTGCACCTGGCCAAGACCCTGCTGCAGGGCGGCAACGTGCTGCTGCTCGACGAACCGTCCAACGACCTCGACGTCGAAACCCTGCGCGCGCTCGAAGACGCCTTGCTGGAGTTCCCGGGTTGCGCGGTGGTCATCTCGCATGACCGCTGGTTCCTCGACCGCATCGCCACCCACATCCTCGCCTTCGAAGGCGATTCGCACGTGGAGTTCTTCCAGGGCAACTACCGCGAATACGAGGACGACAAGAAGCGTCGCCTCGGCGAAGAAGGCGCACGTCCGCACCGCCTGCGCTTCAAGGCGCTGAAGTAAGGCTCCGGGCCGCCCGCGCTCAGCGCGCGGGCGGCTTGGCCGCATCGATCCCGACGACGGGGCGTCCGTCGTTTTCGCCCGTCCCGAGCCTGCGCGGCAAAACCCGCGCAGCGCAGATCGAGATCGGCGCCGGCATTCGCCGGAACGACGGGACGCGGGTTCGCGCTCTCGCCGCGACGACCGGGCCTTGCCCACCTATCGCCCGATGCGAACCCGGGCCAGACCCGCCATCGCCACTACGCCCACCGGTCCGCACATGCCTGCCGTCCTGCTTCCACTGCTGTGCTTCATCGCCTTTCTCGCCTTCGCGCCCGAGGCGGCGATGAAATTCGCGGCTTGGTTCCTGGTCACCACCGCGGTGGTGCGGGTCGCGGCCGATAAGGCCGTCGGCCTGGAAACAGGTTGGAGCGAGGCGGCCAAGGCGGTGATCTGGGCCGCAGCGCTGCCGCTGCTGGCGATCTTCGGCCTGCTCAGTTTCGGCCTGTCCACCGGCATCACCCAGTTCGAAGGTCTCGCTGCGATCGCGATCCTCGTCATGTTGTCGGGCTCGTTCGTCGCCGCCTTCATGCTGGCTTTGCACACCAGCCTCAAGGACAGTGCGATCATCGCCTCGATCACCACCGTCGCCAGCGCGGCGATGGCGATGCTGGTCCGCGCGCTGGCCTGAGGCCGAGGCCCGATACGAACGATGCGCACCGACCGATCGCCGCCGCCCTGCCTCCCCCACCGACCGAGGAGCGCATCATGACCGTCGAACAAGCTTACGAACTCGAAGGGCTGCGCCGCGCGGGCGCGCTGGTGTCGGGCATTCTGGCGACCATGCGCGAAGCCGCGGTGGCCGGCGCGGTGTCGCGCGACCTCGATGCGATCGGCGCGCAGATGATGCGCGCGGCCGGCGCGCGCTCGGCGCCGGCACTGACCTACGATTTCCCCGGCGCGACCTGCATCAGCATCAACGCGGTCGCCGCCCACGGCATTCCCGACGACACCGTGCTGCGCGACGGCGACCTGGTCAACATCGACGTTTCGGCCGAGCTCGACGGCTACTTCGCCGATACCGGCGGCAGCTTCGTGGTCGGTACCGCCAGCGAAGCGCAACAGCGCCTGCTCGATGCCACGCGCGAGGCCCGCGACGCGGCGATCGCGCAGTTGCGCGCCGGCAACCTGATCAACAGCATCGGCCGCACCGTCGAAGGCATCGCCGCACGGCGCGGTTTCCGGGTAATCCGCAACCTCGGCAGCCACGGCGTGGGCCGTTCGCTGCACGAGGCGCCCGGCAGCATTCCCGGCTACTACGACCCGCGCGATACCCGCCGGCTGCACGACGGCATGGTGATCACGATCGAACCCTTCCTGGCCACCCATTGCACCCAGGTCGACGAAAGCGACGACGGCTGGGCGATGCGTTGCCGCCGCGGTTATGCCGCGCAGTTCGAACACACCGTCGTGGTCACCCACGGCGCGCCGATCATCGTGACTTGAGGGCCGGGAATCGGGAATCGGGAATCGGGAATCGATAAGCGTACAGCGGCGTCGGGACGCTAATCCCGGCACAGACATAGAAACGAAACAGCCGGGTTTGCAACCAACCCAAGCACGGCATCACCACGAGGAATCGCATCGATGAGCTTCATGCAGGCATTGCGTCAACGCTGGCAACAGGCCGGCACTCTCGTCTGCGTCGGCCTCGATCCCGAGCCGGCGAAGTTTCCGGCGCGTTTCGCCGGCGACGCCGATGCGGTGTTCGCCTTCAACCGCGACATCATCGACGCCACCGCCGAATACGCCTGCGCATTCAAGCCGCAGATCGCGCATTTCGCCGCACTGCGCGCCGAAGACGCGCTCGCCCGCCTGATCGCCTACGCGCACGCGAACCATCCCGGCATCCCGGTGATCCTCGACAGCAAGCGCGGCGACATCGGCAGCACCGCCCAGCACTACGTCACCGAAGCCTTCGACCGCTACGGCGCCGATGCGGTCACCGCCAACCCCTATCTCGGCCGCGATTCGGTCCAGCCCTTCCTCGACCGCGCCGACCGCGGCGTGGTCGTGCTGTGCCGCACCTCCAATCCCGGCGCCGGCGACCTGCAGGACCTCGAAGTCGCCGGCCGCCCGCTCTACCAGCACGTCGCCGAGAAGGTCGCACGCGAATGGAACGGCCACGGCAATTGCGCGCTCGTGGTCGGCGCGACCTGGCCGTCGCAGCTGCGCGAAGTACGCGCGATCGTCGGCGAGGTGCCGTTCCTGGTACCCGGCGTCGGCGCGCAAGGCGGCGACGTCGAGGCGGTGGTGAGCAATGCCAAGACCGCAGACGGCACCGGCCTGATGGTCAGCAGCTCGCGCGCGATCCTCTACGCCTCCAACGGCGACGACTATGCCGCCGCCTCGGCTGCGGCGGCGAAATCCCTGCGCGACGAAATCAACCGCTACCGCTGAGCCGGCGCCGAACCTGCGTCTACGCCACCGAGCTTAGCTGGCGAACACTTGCAGGCCGCCGTCGCGGTGGATGAACAAGGCGCGCGACAGGTTGTAGCTCGACGACAGCGCGATCTCGTCGGCGATGTCGCGCAACGAGGCGACGCTGTCGTCGTCCTCGCTGCCGCACAGCATCAGCTCGTCGCGCGCGGCGATCGCGAACACCGGATCGCCCTTGATCTCGATGCGGTCGCGCCAGCGGTCGAACAGCAGCACCATGCTGGCGTCGTAGTTGCGGTCGAGCCGGGCGACATAACGCCCGCCGCCGCCCTGCACGTCGAGTTCGGGCAGGAAACGGGTCAGGTTGTCGAGCGCCTGGGTGTACAAGGTCTCGCGGTCGAAACCGCGGCGCTCGGCCTCGGACGGCGACAGGAAACTCATCGAATCCGGCGTGTCCTCGACATAGGTCAGGACCAGATCGCCGGCCAAGGGCTCGACGATGAAGGGCAGCATCGATTCGCTGCCGAACGACCGCGCCTGCTGCAGCGCGGTCTCGTGCCAGCCGCGCGTCTTCAGCACCGGCAGGATCACCGCATTCGCGGCCTCGGGGCCGCTGACGAAATCGCGTTGGATCGCGCGCGCGCCGGCCAGTTGCTCGGCGAAGATCGCTTCGAGCTCCTGCGGCGCGCCGAGATAACGCAGATAACTGTTGCCGAGGAAATGGGTGGCCTTGAAGCCGTCCGGCAGGCTCCAGTCGACCCGGGTATCGGCGGTCGCCGCGCCGTGCCCGATCTCGACCCGGGCCTCGGGCCAGGCCGCGCGCACCGCCGCGGCGTAGCGCTCGGCGAAGGTCACCAGGTCCATCGGTGCCGCATTTTCCGAACCGTCTGGCTTAGTACCGAACCACCTGCTGAAGATAGACATCACCGACTCCCTGTCGACTGACCGACCCCCTGTGGTCGCCCGACCGACTATACGGCCGGGTTCAAGCCCGCAGCGGCGCGGCGCTGCATTTTCCGACTGGCGGCACAGGCCGCTAGCGAGCGCCGCTCCAGATACGTCCCGGCCGATGTGATCGAGCCCGGGCCGCAGGCATTAGGCTGACGCCATGGCCGCCATCGACACCCTCTCCCGCAGACGCTTTCTTGCCGCCGCCGGCGCCTTGGGTCTCGGCGCACTCGCTGCGCCGAGCTGGCACTCCGCACTCGCTGCGCCGAACTGGCGCTCCGCGCTCGCCGCGCCGAAGCAGCGCGCCGCATTGGCCGCGCCCGTGGACACGACCGCACGCTCGCGCCTGATCCTGCTCGGCACCGCCGGTGGCCCCACCCCGAAGGCGCTTCGCGCGGCGCCAGCACAGGCGGTGGTCGTCGACGACGCGGTCTACATCGTCGACTGCGGCAACGGCGTCGCCCGCCAGATGGCCCTGGCCGGGTTGGCGCTCGGCGCGATCCGCGAGGTCTTCCTCACCCATCACCATTCCGACCACAACGCCGACTACGGCAATCTATTGTTGCTGGCCTGGGCCGCCGACCTGCGCCGGCCGGTCGGCACCTGGGGCCCGCCGCCGCTCGTGCGCATGACCCGGCGCTTCCTGCAGCTCAACGCCGAGGACATCCGCACCCGCATCGCCGACGAAGGCCGCCCGCCGCTGGCGCCGCTGATTCGTCCGCACGAACTGCGCCGCGGCGGCGTAGTGATGCGCGACGAGCGGGTCAAAGTGACCGCGGCCCTGGTCGATCACCCGCCGATGGCGCCGGCCTTCGCCTACCGCTTCGACTGCCCGGACCGCTCGATCGTCTTCTCCGGCGACACCCGGCCGTCGCCGGCCCTGGTCGAGCTGGCGCGCGGCGCCGACATGCTGGTGCACGAGGTCATGTACCTGCCCGCGCTGGAACGCCTGATCGCCAGCGAAGCCCAGGCCGGGCGCCTGCGCCAGCATCTGCTCGACAGCCACACCACCACCGAACAGGTCGGCCGCCTCGCAACCGAAGCCGGCGTGAACACCCTGGTATTGAGCCATTTCGTGCCGGGCGGCGATGCATCGCTCACCGACGAAGTCTGGCGCGCAGCGGTCGCGCCGTATTTCGCCGGGCGCTTGGTGATCGGACGCGATTTGATGGAGTTGTGAGGGTACAGCCTTCCCTTCTCCTGCTTGTCGAAGGTGTGCAGCGCGGATGAGGACACGGTTGCATCGCAGGCCGTGCAGACTGCGCTTCCGTCCCGGCCCGGACGCATAGCGCTCGGGCGTTCGGAGCCGTGCGAGCCAGTGGCTCGCAGACGCGCCCCCTCACCCCGCAAGCGGGAGAGGGGCTAGAACACGATCTGTGGCTTCGCCTTGCCCTCCTCCCGCCTGCGGGAGAAGGTGCGCGGCGCGCGGATGAGGGCGCACGCGACGGAATTCGCCTGGCACATGCAGCCTCAAGAGCCGTCGCGCCATCCCTCGCGCGTGTGCTGAAGAGGAGCTAAGCAGAACGTGGACGACGGCGAGGTACAGCGCCGCAGCTCAACGCCACCACGCCCGCAAGGCCGCAATCGGAAAGCGCCCCCAGATCGCCGCGAACACGCCGGCGCGCACCAGTGCGCTGCGGCGCGAGGCCTCGAACTTGCGGAAATAGCGCCACAGGCCGCGATGCTTGTGCCACTCGACGAAGAACGGCCGCGAACGGCTCGACACGCCGCGCACGTGCACGACGCGGACGCGATTGGCCACCGCCACGATCGCACCGGCTTCGCGCACGCGCCGGCACAGGTCGAGGTCTTCGGCGTGCAGGCGATAGCCTTCGTCGAAGCCGCCGATGCGCGCGAACAGGCGCCTGGGCATCAGCATCAGCGCGCCCGAGGTCGCCTCGACCAACTGCAACGGCTGCGCATCGTCGGGCGCGACCGCCATCTTCGGCGCCGCCGACGGACGCAGCAGGCCGGCCAGCATCGCGCCGAAATCGGGGTCGCGGCGGCGCACGGCGACATCGCGCTCGCCCTGTTCGTTGATCAGGTCGGCGCTGACCAGGGCCTCGCCGAGCGGCGCCGCCAGGGCGTGCAGTTGCAGCAGGGTGTCGCGCTCGACCATGCAGTCGGGGTTGACGAATACCAGCCAGTCGTCCTCGTCCGCCGACGGCTCCAGGTCGGCCGCGCCCTGGTTGCAACCGACCGAGAAGCCTGGGTTGTCCGGGTTGGCGATGAAGCGCAGGCGCGGGTCGGCGGAGGCGTGGCGCTGGACGATGTCGAGAGTGCCGTCGTCGGACTGGTTGTCGACGACGCGGATCGCCCGGACGCCGAGACTGTTGCGCAGCCGGCTCAGGCATTCGTCGATCGTCGCCGCGCTGCGGTAGGTGACCACGATCGCCTTGAGAGCAGGCTCGTTGACAGCCGGCGCGCGCTCGCCGGCGTCGGTGCGCGCCTGGCCGGGGTCAGAGAAAGAGATCACGTTGCGGTTCCGGTGGGCCGACGCGCTCGAGGCGTTCGGCGAGTTGTTGGCGCAGCTCGCGCAGAGGGTCGTCCATGAGGAAATTCGCCAGACGCGCATGCCAGTCCGGCCAGCGCGCGGCCAGCGCGTCCATGTCGCCGTCGCTGGGCCGGCCTTCGCCGCCGCGCGCGACATAGGCGGTATCGCACAACACGTTGCGCCAGCCCAGTCCGGACAGGCGCAGGGACAGATCGGTCAGGGCCGCATACCAAGAGCCGTAGCTCGCCGCGTCGAGGCCGCCGGCGCGGCGGCGGGCGCTGCCGCGCAACAGCACGGTATGGCCGATCGCGGCCGGCAGTTCCGGATGCAGGGCTGGCATCTGCTGCAAGGCCCGCGACAGGCGTTCGGCGTCCTCGGCATCCGGCATGGGGGCGATTTCGCCGATCCGCGGCCAGGCCGCGGCTTCGCCGGCGTTGCACCAGGGCGTGGCCGAGGCGATGGCGCCGTCGGCGGCCAGGCAGGCGCTCAGGCGCGACAGCCAGCCCGGCGCAGGCACCGCGTCCGGCGCGAGCACGGCCACGTCGGCGTCGCCGCACACGCTCAGCACTTCGTCCAGGTGCGCGACCTCGCCCAGGCTGCGCTGACGGCGGCTGTAGTCGGCCTTGAGCGCGGTGCGCTTGAGCCAGCGCTCGACGATGGCGTAGCCGCGCGGCCCGGCGCGGGCGTCGTCGGCCAGCCACACCCGCGCACCCGGCGGCGTGCACAGCTCCAGCGCGGCGAGGCAGGCATCGAGTGCGTCGTCGTCGGCACCGACCGGCACTACGACGATGGGCAATTCAGTCATGGCGGGGTTCTATCACGAAGCCGCATGGTCCCACAGCCGGCATGGCCAGGGAGCGTTGGTCGGGGCGGCCGTGGACGGCGGACATAGTGTGATGCATTCGACCCGAAGCCGGGTCACGACGGCGTGGTCGCGGCGCTAGCCTGCAGAACACCGGAGCCGGCAGCCGGCGACGGCCTGTAAAGCGATGGGGCCGGCGAGCTGGCGACGGCCCGCAAAGCAATGGGGCCGGCAAGCCGACGATGGCCTGTAAAGCAATGAGGCCGGCAAGCCGACCCCATGCAAACACTGCGCAGCGCGAGGCTTACTTCTTCTTGGGCTGCAAAGGCTCCATGGCGCGGAAGCGGCGGCTGTATTCGTCGGTCAGGTCGCGCGACTCCTGCGGGTTGCGCACCAGGGTCGGGGTCAACAGGATGATGGTTTCGCGACGCGTGGTCGCCGACTTCTGCGAGCCGAACACCGCGCCGATTATCGGAATGCGGCTCAGACCCGGCAGCCCGCCCGAGCTGCGCCGGGTTTCGTCGTTGATCAAGCCGGCCAGCATGACCGTCTCGCCGCTCTGCACCGCTGCCTCGGTCTTGAGCTTGCGGGTGTTGACGGTGACGTTGGGGCTGTTGTTGTTAAGCCGTGGACCGACCGAGCTGACTTCCTGGACGATGTCCATGAACACCATGCCGTCGCGGCTCACCCGCGGGCGCACCTTGAGGATCACGCCGGTGTCCAGGTACTGCACCTGGCTGACGGTGTTGTTGTTGCCGGTGCCGGCATTGACCGAGACCGATTCGATCGGGATCTTGGTGCCGACGTTGAGCGAACCCTCGGCGTTGTTGCGCACCAACAGCGACGGCGTCTGCAGCATATGCACGTCGGTGACCGAGTCCAGGGCCTTGAGGATGGCCGCGGCGTTGTTCTTGATCAGCGACCACGACAGGCCGTTGCCGCTGACGCCGCCGATGCTCGCCGCAACCGTGCTCCACTTCGGCGGCACCGCCGGATTGGTGCTGCGGTTGAGGTCGCCGAAGCCGTTGTCGATGGTGGCGCGGTCGAGGAACCACTGCACACCGTATTCGAGCGCGCCGCCGAGTTCGACCTCGGCCACCTGGGCCTCGATGTGCACCTGCATCGGCATCACGTCGAGCTTCTGGATGACGTCGCGGATCGATTTCCAGGCCTGCGGGCTGCTGCGCACCAGGATCGAATTGGTTTCCTCGACCGCCGATACGCCGACCTTGGCGCCGTCGACCTCGAGGGTGACCGAGCCGTTGCCGGACTGGCGCGAGCCCAGCGATGCGCCGCTGCCGAGGCCGCCGCCGCTGGAGCCCGAGTCACTGCCGCTCTTGCCGATGTCGGCGCTGGAGCCGTTGTCGCTGTCGCGCAGCTCGACCGATTCCAGGCCGGGCATCAGCGAAGGCGGGCCGTTGTCGCCGCCGCCGTTGCCGCTGCGGTTGGAGCCGTACACTTCGGCAAGGCGGTCGGCGAGGTCCTTGGCTTTGATGTATTTCAGTTCCAGGGTGAACAACTGGACGTTGTCGCCGGCGCTGTCGATGCGGTCGAGCCAGTCCTTGATGTCGTCGAGGTAATCGGCCTGCGGGGTGATCACCATGACCGCGTTCGCGCCCTCCAGCGGCATGAAGCGGAACATGCCCGAGACCGGCGACTTGCTCTGTTCGCCGAACACTTTTTCCAGGTCGGCGACGACCTTGGTGGCCTTGCCCGACTGCAGCGGGAACACGCCGACCGACATGCCCGACAGCCAGTCGACGTCGAACACTTCGATCGTGCGCAGGTAGTTTTCGAGCTCGGCGCGGGTGCCGCCGACGCTGATCACGTTGCGCGAGTTGTCGACGGTGACGATCGCGTTCGGGCGCGCATACGGCTTGAGGATCTTTTCCATCTCGGTGGCCGAGATGAACTTCAGCGGCACCGTGCGCACTTCGAAGCCGCGCGCGGCCGTGGCCGAGCCGGTGCGCGGCGCGACGTTGCCGGGCAGGGCCTGGTCGGACGGGACGATGTTGTAGCGGCCGCCGGTGTAGACCAGGCGCGCATTGTTCCAGCTCAGCACCATCTCGAGCAGGTTCAGCGCCTCCGCGGCGCTGACCGGCTTGGGCGTGCCCAGGGTCACGGTGCCCTGCACGCCCGGCGCGATCACATAGTTCTGGCCGAGCATGTCGCCGAGGATAGCCTTGGCCACCGCATGCACCGACTCGCCTTCGAAGTTGAAGGTGGCGGTGCCGTTGGTCGCGCCCAGGCCCGGCGGCGGCGCCGCGGCGGCGCTGCGGTTGATGACTTGGCCGGTGCCGCGGCGGATCTGCGCCTTCGGACCTTCCTCGTCGGCCTGCCCCTCCAGCGGCTGCTGGACGACGCCGTCGCGGACCAACCGGGCGCGGGCATCCTCGCCCTGAGGTCCCTTGAGAGAGGCCGGATCGCCATCGCGATGCAGCCGCGGCGACATCACACTGGCGCACGAGGCCAGCTGCGAGGCGATGATCGCCGCAACCAGTGCGTGAGAGGCGTATTGCTGGGGACGTAGCTTCATGCGTTCACTCTACGGCGTGTTGGCCGGTGGTTGAGCGGCTTGTTGCTGCCGCAGTTGCGCGCGACGCGCTTCGATCCGCTTGCGGATGGCTTCCATCTGCGCCTGCTCGGTGAGCGGCGCGGATGCGTTGTTGTCGGTCTGTCCGGCTTCGTTGGGCTTGTTCTGCACCGGCGGCGGCGGCGCAGGCGGCACCTGCGAAACCGTGGAAGCCCGGTTCGTCTGCGATTGCGGTTGCGGCGAAGGCACCGGCATCGGCGGAGGCGGCACCGGACGCACGCCCGGTTGCGGCGCGCTGCCGGGCTGCGGCGGGACGATCGCGGTCGGCGGTTCGCCGCCCTGGCCGTTGAATACGCGCAGGTCGAGTTCGCGGCGGCCTTCCGGCCCTTCGAACACGGCCCGGCGCGGCTCCAGCGAAGTCAGGCGCCAGGCCGGGTGCGACTCGGGCACCTCGCCCAGCTTGACCCGCACCGACTCGCTGCCGTCGGCCGGCTGCAGGAAGGCCATCGACAACTGCGGGGTGATCAGCACGCTGGTCAGCAGGTAGTCGAACGCGGCCGCCTGGTTCTCGCCCTCGCCCTTGCCCTGCATGAAGAAGGGCTTGGGCCGGCGGTCGTCGACGAACAAGGGGCGCGCGGCGATTTCGCCGTACTTGCTCAGAGGGCCGAGTGCGTCGGTCGCGCTCTTGCGCACCTGCGGCAGGGCCTTGACCAGGCTCGGGTCTTCATCGAGCGGATCGACGCTGCGGCCCATGCCGGCGAGCGCCAGCACCCAGGTCAACAGCGCCCACCCGGCGGCGGTGGCCAGTAGCCAGGTGCGCGGGCTGGCGTCGTCAAGGCGCATTGGAAGTCACCGCCGGTGCGTTGGCATTGGATGCGGCGGCCGGCGCCGGGCTCGGGCGCAGGTAACCGTACAGATCGAAGCTGACGTCGAGACCGCCGTCGTTGGCCGGACCGGCCGTTCCAGGCACGAAGTAGCCGCGCGTCGACAGCAGGTTGAGGTTGCCGACGAACAAGCGCGGCGAGCCGCTTTCGAGCGAATGCAGCACCGCCGCGGTTTCGGGCGCGCCGCAGCGCAAGCGCACCTGCACCACCACGCGCGCGTATCGGTCGCGCCGCGGTTCGGCCAAGGGCGAGCGATTGACGATGCCGCAGCTGCGGTTGCCGGGGCTGGCCTCCAGCACCACGGTCTCCAGACGCTGGACCAGGCCGGCGGTGGCGAGTTCGGCGGTGGCCTCGGGCAGGAAGCCGGGACGGCTGGCCTGCTGCTTGCGCACTTCCTCCAGGCGCAGGCGGATCTGCGGGGCCTGCTTGAGCTCCATGCGCTGGCGCAGTTCGCGCTCTTGCAGATTATCGATCTGTTCGCCGGCTTCCATCATCGGCACCGTCCACCACGGGTGGACCAACACCGCATAGGCGATCGCGAGCGCGGCCAACAGCAGGCCCAGTGCGAGCCAGCGCTCGCGGTCGGCGGCCCAGGTACGCCAGTTACTGCTCACGCGCGGCCTCCGGGGTCTGCTGCTTGGGCGGGCCGATCTCGGCGGTCAGGGTGAAACGGTCGCGGCTGGTCGCGGGGTCGGGCTGGACCGCGCCGGTCAGGGCCGGCGAGCGCCACAGCTTGGTGCCCTGCAACTTGCCGATCAGCGACGAGGCCTCGCGGCTCAGGCCGATCATCAGCAGGCTTTCGTCCTCGATCGCGAGCTTCTCCAGATAGGTCGAATCGGGCAGACGGCGACTGAGCTCGTCGATCACCTCGACCGTGCTCGGGCGCGCGGCGCGGGTGCGGTCGAGGAAGGCCTGGCCGTCGATCAAGTCGACCAGCAACTGGCGCTGGGTCGCTGCCTGACGCGCGGCGCTGGCGTTCTTGGCGATGGTCTGCTGCAAGGTCTGGGTGGCCTCGCGGCGGTTTTCGAGCACCTGCCACATCGCGGCGGCAAGCGCGAACAGCGCGACCGCGGCCAGGGCCAGGTTCCAGTAACGGAAGGGGTCGCTGCGGGTACGGCGCTGCGACGGCGCCAGCAGGTTGACCCCGAGCGGCACGCCGTCGGCGCCGGCGACCTCGATCCCGGACAGGGTCGAGGCCAGCGGCCCGATCGCTACGAGCTGCGGGTCCAGCGACTGGCGCGGCACCGCCACCAATTCGGCGTCGAGCTGGCCGTCGCCGTCGCGGCGGGCCAGCACGCGCGCGTCGTAGGCGACGGCGTCGGCGGTGAAAGGGGTCTGGCGGTCGATCTCGAAACCGACCACGTCGCGCAGGCGGTCGGCCGCGGCGGCCGGCAAGGTCAGGCGCCGACGCAGGCTCGCGGCCGGCGGCAACAGCAGCCAGCGCGGCAATTCGCCGACACGCGGCGGCAGCAACGGCGCCAGCGGATCGGCGGCGATGGCCCCGGCCGGCGCATTCAAATCGGCCAGGCTCGGCAGCACGGCCAGGTCGCGCACCTCGTTGGCCTGCTGCAGACGCAGGTGCACGCTGTCGCCGTCGACCTGCAACAGTAAACGGCCGCGATCCACGCCCAAGGCCTGGCGCATGCGCAACGGCAACCACGAGGCCAGGGTGCGTCCCCACCACGAGAAGAAGCCGCCCGCTCCGGGTGCGAAGCGCGCGCTTAAACGTCTGAACCGGTTTTCCCCCAACCGGCTTTCGGCAACCTGCGAGTTCATCGTGACGAAGCTCCCTCCTCCCAACGCAGCGGTGTATAGGCCATTCCTGGAACGGAACTCCCCCCTGCACGCACAACCACTCGCAATACCGATTCACGGCCATCCGCTAGCCGTGCATGGCTGTCGATACTATAGGTGCCGCTGCGTTCGCCGACGAGACCAGCGAGTTCGCCGCCGACTTGCGCACCCGTCAACTGTGACCCGGGCGGCGTTCTGCGCCGTTGCTCTACGAGCTGGGCGCCGTTCATTCCCATAGCATCCAATACTTCCTTCGCTGCGAACGCCGGCTCCGGGCGCGTGCGACCGCTGTAAACCGTGACCAGCGGCTCGATCTTGGCATACAAGGCCGGCGTCATGCCCAGCACTTGTTCCAACTCCGCAACGCTTTCGAATTCGGCATCCTTGGCGCCGTAAGGGCGGCCGGCGGACGCATAGTCGGCGTCTTCGGCGCCGCCTGCGGGTTGGGTCAAGGTGTCGGCATCGCGCCAGTCGAGGATGGCCGCGGCCAGGCGAGCGGCCTCGCTCTGCTCCATCCCGCCCACGCCCTGGATCAACGCGGTCAACAAGGCGAAATCGCCCTGATTGAGGTCGACCTTGCCGTTCTCGTCGACGATCTTGATCTCGAGCTTGGCCTCGCCGAAGCGCCACGGGTTCGGGCGCCCATCGGGCTGCCACTGCAGCTTGGTGTCGGTCATCGCCACCCGCGTCATCGCGTATTCGAGCCCGGCCCGGGCGGCGTTCTGCGCGACCAGGCCGCGCACCAGCACCCGCCCTTGCAGGTTCTCGGTGCGTGCCGACAACGCGAATGCGCCAATCAGCGCAGTCAGCAGAGCAATCACCCACAGCACCAAAAGCAGCGCCGCACCACGCGATCGCCGGGACGCGGTTGTCGCATCGCGACGTTTTCCAACGCAGACCGGCCGCTGCGCCGCGCGCCGCGCGATGCCGTCTGCCGTCGTCCTCGTGGCTCGCACCGTCCTCATCACAGCTCCGGCACGAAGCCGCCGGCCGTCGCACTGGCCAGCGGCAGGGCCACCACCAGCGGCGGCCAGGCACGGCCGTCGCGGTCGGTGAGTGTGACTTCGACGAACAAGGGCAGTTGCTCCGGCGTCTGCCAGCGCTCCTGCCACTCCCCGAGTTCGCCGCGTTGCGGGTCCATTGAACGGTAACGGAAGCGCGCCGACTTCAAGCCTTCGACCAATAGCTCGGGCGGACGCTCGCGTGCCTCCTTGATGGTTTCGCCGGCCAGCACCATCGACAAGGACAACAGGATGCGGGCCTGATCGCCATCACCTTCGATCACGAAGTCGTGCAGGTACGGCCCGCCCTGGCCCAGGTAATCGGGCAGGTCGGCGACGAAACGCAGACGGTCGGGTTCGCCGACGAAGCGCTGCGGCACCGCGGTGCTCTGATCGAACGCGAACGGAATCGGCCTGGTGGCGGCGATGCGCTTGCGCAGGAAACCCTCGACCGCGCGTTCGCGTTCGCTGCGGTGGGCAAGGGCCTCGCCGCGCGCGGCGGTCTTGGTCGCCGCCGACAAGGTCGCGAAGGCCAGGGTCAGGCCGGCGACCAGCAAGACCATCGCCAGCAGCACTTCGATCAGGGTGAAACCGCGCGCACCGCGGCGCGCCGGCAGGTTCCGCACCGGGCTCGCCGCGCGCGCCATCAGAACTGCACCTCGTTGGAGGCGGCCGCGCTGCGCAGGGTGCGCAGCAGCAGGCGCCGACCGCCGCCGCCCTCGCCCCACTCCACCGCGAGTTGGACCTCGAACAAGCGCATCGCATTCGGATCGATCGGCTGCGAGGACGCCGGCATGGGATCGCGCCACTGCGCCACGCCGAGGGTCCAGCGATAGCGGCCGTTCTCGAACTCGCCGCTGCGTTGGCCGGGCTTGAGCGGCTGCCCGACCCCGACCTGGTCCATCAGCGATTGCGCATACAAGGCGGCGCGGCCGGCGTCGCTGGACCAGCGCACTTGCCGCGTCGCGCCGGACAAGGTGCCGAGCAACAGAGTCAGCGCCATCGCCAACAGGGCGAAGGCGACGATCACTTCCAGCAAGGTATAGCCGCGTTGACGCGACGACGGCGCGCGACGCAGCGCGCCGAGACGGCGCAAAGCGCCGGCCGAGGCGGCGGACCGCGCGCGCGCGCTCATCGCGGCGCCTCGCCGCGCTTGAGCTTGACCTCGCCGGTCAGCCAGGCGACATCGACGTTCCACGCCGCCTGCTTGACGTTGAGCTTGATCCGCCCGCCGGTAGACGCGCCGTCGGCGAAGAACACGATTGCGCCCTCGCCGCGGCGCGGCTGCACTTCGCGCGCGCCGGTGAAGGTCACTCCAACCGCCTTGGGAATATCCCCATTGCGCCCGTTCGGCGCGGTCCAGGTGCGCGCGGCCGGATCGATGGTGAACTTCTGCGAACGTCCGGTCGAGATCGCCTGGCTGCGCGTATAGCGCAGTTGCGAGGCGATTTCCTTGGACGCCGAGCGCAGCTGCATGCCGCTCATGCCACCGCTCATCATGCCGACGGTCAACACGCCGATCGCCGCGATCAGGGCGATCACCAACAGCATTTCCAGCAGCGACATGCCGCGCACCGCGGCCGGCCGCGGCGCGCCGCCTGCGCGGCTCGCGCGCACGACGCACGCAGGAGCGCACCGGACGGCGTTCGCCCCGGCCCGGTCCCCCCGCCCTCCGGCGGAGGGCCTGTGCCGCAGGCGTTTCATCGCAGGCGCTTACTCAGTTGTTCTTGATGTCGCCGTCGACGCTGCTGCCGCCGGCCTTGCCGTCCTTGCCGAAGCTGACCAGGTCGTAGGGACCGCTTTCGCCGGGCTGGCGGTACTCGATGGCATGACCCCAAGGGTCCTTCAACTCGGTTTCCTTGGCGTACGGCCCCAACCAACCGTTGGCGTCGGCCGGCTGCTTGACCAGTTCCTCGAGCGAACCCGGCAGGCGGCCGGTGTCCATCTGGAACGAGTCGATCTTGCCGGCGAGGGTCTGCACCTGGCCCTTGGCGAGGTTGTAGTCGCCGCGGTCCTTGCCGCCCAGCACGCGGTTGCCGACGAAGGCGAGAACTGCGCCGATCAGCACGATCACGATGATGATCTCGATCAGGCTCATACCGCGCTGGCCGGCCGGAGACGGGGAACGGGTAATCGAACGGGGATTGCGCATCTCAGTGATCATCCATAGTGGTGGGTTCTGGACAGACGTTGTGCTTCAACGGACGAGGCGGGGCAACGGGGTCGAAGCCGGCCGCTCGCATCCGCAGACTGCATAGGATTCTGTTCCGCGCCGATCGGCGAAGTTCGCGCGAATCCGGCCCCGGTACAGCCGGCGTTCAAGCGCACGGCGTGAACGGGCGCCCCGGGGCGAGGACAGGCAAGCGCGGACATCGCCATGCTCAACCGATCGCATTGGTCAGGTCGTACAGCGGCAGCAGCACCGCCATCACGACCGTGGCGACGACGCCGGCCAGGACCACGGTCACCACCGGAACCAAGGCGGCGAGCATGCGGTCCAGGGCCATGCCGGTGTCCTGCTCGAAGGTCTCGGCGGTCTTCATCAGCATCGCGTCGAGCGCGCCGGACTCCTCGCCGACCTGGATCATCTGCAGGGCCAGGCGCGGGAAACGCTTGCCCTTGCCGAGCGCGGTCGACAGGGCGACGCCGTTCTTGACGTCTTCGCCGGCGGCATCGACGTCGGCGGCGAGGATGCGGTTGTTGAGCACGTTGCGGCCGATGCCGATCGCGGTCATCAGCGGCACGCCGTTGCGCACCAACGTGCCGAGGGTGCGCGCCAGGCGCGCGGTCTCGATCTTGGCGATCAGCGGGCCGACGAACTTACGCTTGAGCAGCCAGGCATCGAGCGCCTCGCGGAACGCCGGGTCGCGGCGCTTGCGATCGAACCAGAGGAAGCCGAGCGCGGGAATCGCGATCAACACGATCCACCAGTCGCGCACGAACAGGCCGAGCCACAGCACCACCTGGGTGAACATCGGCAGCTCGGCGTCGAGGCTTTCGTACATCGCGCCGAACTGCGGCACCACGTAACCGAGCAGGAACATCAAACTGAGGCCGACCATGACCATCAGGATCGCCGGATAGATCAGCGCATTGATGACGCGGCCCTGCAGCACGCGGCTGCGTTCGAGGTAGTCGTCGAGCCGCGACAGGGTTTCGTGCAGATTGCCGCCGGCCTCGCCGGCCCGGACCATGTTGATGTACAGGCGCGAGAAGGTGCCGTGCTGACGCTCCAGCGCGACCGACAGCGAGGTGCCGCCGCGCACCGCGTCGCGAATGTCGGCGACCGTGCTCTTGGCGGTGTCGTCCTCGGGCAGGTCGAGCAGGATGGTCAGCGCGCGGTCCAGCGGCTGACCGGCGCCGAGCAAGGTCGACAACTGTTGGGTGAACTGCACCAGCCGCGCCCCGGTGAAGGGCTTGGGCTTGAACAAGGCCTTCCACGACGAAGACGCCCCCGCTTCCGAGGCCAACTTGGCCTCGACCGGCAGATGCCCCTGCTCCTGCAGGCGCTGCACGACTTCGGTGCCGCTCGCGGCCTCCATCTGGCCATCGAGCAGCTCACCGCGCGCGTTCAGGGCTTTGTAGTGGTAGAGGGGCATAAAGGCCGGGAATCGGGAATGGAAAATCGAAAATCGGTTAAGGCCAAAGCATCGGAACTTCGAAGCCAGGGGAATGAACCAGCCGGGACGACCACGATTCCCGACTCCCCATTCCCGATTCCCGGCTCTCAAGCATCCTCGGTCACCCGCAGCACTTCCTCGATGGTGGTCTGGCCGGCGAGCGCCTTGACGATGCCGTCCTCGTACATGGTGCGCATGCCTGCGCTGTCGCGCGCGATCTGTTCGATCTCGCCCATGCCGGCGTGACGCATCACCGCACGCCGCAGTTCGTCGTTCATGACCAGGAATTCCATGATCGTGGTGCGGCCGTGGTAACCGCTCGGCGCCAGCGCCGAACCGCGCGGTCGGAACAGGTAGATGTCGCCCTCGGGTTGGTAGCGGCGCAGGTTGAACTTGTCGATTTCCTCGGGCGAGGCGAGGTATTTCTCGGCATGGGTCGGCTCGAGCCGGCGCACCAGGCGCTGGGCCAGGATGCCGTTGATGGTCGAGGTCAGCAGATAGTCTTCGACGCCCATGTCGAGCAAGCGGGTGATGCCGCCGGCGGCGTTGTTGGTGTGCAGCGTGCTGAGCACCAAGTGGCCGGTCAGCGCCGACTGGATCGCGATGCGGCAGGTCTCCAGGTCGCGCATTTCGCCGATCATGATGATGTCCGGGTCTTGGCGGACGATCGAACGCAGCGCATGCGAGAAGTCGAGACCGATCTGCGGCTTGGCCTGGATCTGGTTGATGCCCTCGATCTGGTACTCGACCGGGTCTTCGACGGTGATGATCTTGACGTCGCTGGTGTTGAGCTTGCTCAGCGCCGTATACAAGGTGGTGGTCTTGCCCGAACCGGTCGGGCCGGTCACCAGCATGATGCCGTGCGGCTGGTCGAGCACCTTCTGGAACTGCGGCAGGAATTCGTCGGTGAAGCCGAGCTTGTAGAAATCGAACACGACCGTCTCGCGGTCGAGCAATCGCATCACCACCGACTCGCCGTGCGCGGTCGGCACGGTGCTGACGCGCAGGTCGAGCTCCTTGCCCTGCACCCGCAGCATGATGCGGCCGTCCTGCGGCAGGCGGCGCTCGGCGATGTTGAGCTTGGCCATGATCTTGATGCGGCTGATCACCGCGGCGGTGAGGTTGGCCGGCGGGCTCTCGCCCTCGGCCAGCACGCCGTCGACGCGGTAACGCACTTTCAGGCGGTTCTCGAACGGCTCGATGTGGATGTCCGAGGCGCGCAGTTCGACCGCGCGCTGGATCACCAGGTTGACCAGCCGGATCACCGGCGCTTCCGAAGCCAGGTCGCGCAGATGCTCGACGTCGTCGAGATCGCCCGCGCCCTCGCCCTCGGCGGTTTCGACGATCGCGCCCATCGCGCTGCGGCCCTGGCCGTACCAGCGCTCGACCAGGTCGCCGACCTCCGAGCGCAGCGCCACGTAGGGACGGACCTCGCGCTGGGTCGCCAGACGCAGGGCGTCGAGCTGGTAGATGTCCTGCGGATCGGCCATCAGCACGTCGACATGGTGCTCGCCCTCGCCGACCGGGCAGACCGCGAACTGCTTCATGAACTTGGGCGTCAGCGCCACCCCCTCGGGCGGCAGCTCGGGCGCGTCCTTGATGCTGACCAAGGGCAGCTCCAGCGCCGCGGCCACGGTTTCGGCGTGATCGCGCTCGGACACCAGCCCCAGCCGCGCCAACAGCGCGAGCAGGCTGCCGCCGGTCTCCTCCTGGAGCCGGCGCGCACGCGCCAGGTCGGGCTCCTTGAGGCGCCCCTTCGCCAGCAAGGCGTCGACGATGCGGATGTCGACCGCGGCTTGGGCGTCCCCCGCCGGTAAGGCGCTGGCGCTCGGTTCGTTGGATGTGGCTACTGCGTTCACGTCACCCTCCTGCGCGTGATCCCCGGACTTTAGCAGTTTCATTCGCCGTCTCGACCAGCCCTGAACAGCGCCGGTGAGCGTCGGTGAGATAAGCACAGTCATCGAAGCGAGATCGAGGATGCCCGGCGCGAGTCGCAGGGCTTCGGATTCATGAACAGGGGCAGTTACGGACTGAAGGATCAGTCACATTTTGTTCGCGCGGGCGCCATCGGCCGGCGATGCCGGTGCAGCGGAGCTGTGCTAACTGGCGACGCACGCTCGCAACCGCACCGTAATGTGTGACACCGCTGCTGTCGGTCGATCCAGACGATACCGGCGAGTCGGCCCGAGCACAAAAACAAACGGACGCCCGAATGGGCGTCCGCTCTATAGACAACGATCGAACGACCTCGCCGCGTGGCTTACCCCACCCACACCCGCGCATTGCGGAACATGCGCAGCCACGGCGAGTCGCCGCTCCAGTCGCGCGGCGACCAGCTGAAGTTGGCGTTGCGCAGGGTGCGCTCGGGGTGCGGCATCAGGATCGTGGCGCGACCGTCGTTGCTGGTCAGGCCGGCGATGCCGTCGGGCGAGCCGTTCGGGTTCAGCGGATAGCGGTCGGCGATGCGGCCGTCGCCGTCGATGTAGCGCAGCGAGACGTTGGCCGCGGTCTGGTCGAGGTTGCTGGCGAAGCTGGCCTGGCCTTCGCCGTGGGCGACCGCGACCGGGATGCGCGAGCCGGCCATGCCGCGGAAGAACAGCGACGGCGATTCGGCCACTTCCAGCAGGCCCAGACGCGCCTCGAACTGTTCGCTGCGGTTGCGCAGGAACACCGGCCAATGCTCGGCGCCGGGAACGATCGGCTTGAGCTGGGCCAGCATCTGGCAGCCGTTGCAGACGCCGAGCGAGAAGCTGTCTTCGCGGGCGAAGAACGCGGCGAAGGCGTCGCGCAGGGCGCTGCGTTCGAGGATGCTGGTCGCCCAACCGCGGCCGGCACCGAGCACGTCGCCGTAGCTGAAGCCACCGCAAGCGGCGAAGCCCTTGAAGTCTTCGAGCTGGAAGCGGCCGCTGATCAGGTCGCTCATGTGCACGTCGAAGGCTTCGAAGCCGGCGCGGTCGAAGGCCGCGGCCATTTCGATCTGGCCGTTGACGCCCTGCTCGCGCAGGATCGCTACCTTCGGGCGCACGCCGGTGTTGATGAACGGCGCGGCGACGTCCTCGGCGGTGTCGAAGCTGAGCCTGGTTTTGAGGCCCGGCGCGCTGAAGTCGCGCGCGATCGCCCGCTCTTCGTCGGCGCACTCGGGGTTGTCGCGCAGCTTCTGCAACGCATGGCTGGTCGACCACCAGGCATCGAACAACTCGTCCCAACGCCATTCGACCAGGACCTTGCCGTCTTCTTTAACGCGTACCGCGGCGGCCGTGGTCGGTTTGGCGATGCGCTGAGCGCAATCGATCAGGCCGTGGCGGGCGACGAGGTCGGCGAATTCGGCGCGGTCCTCGGCGGCGATCTGCACGATCGCGCCGAGCTCTTCGTTGAACAAGGTGCGGAACGGATCCTCGCCCCAGCCGTCGAGGCTGATGTCGAGGCCCAGGCGCGAGCAGAACGCCATTTCCGACAGCGCGGCGAAGGCGCCGCCGTCGCTGCGGTCGTGATACGCAAGCAACAGGCCGGCTTCGCGCGCATCGCGGATCAGCTCGAAGAAATCGCGCAGGCGCTGCGGGCTGTCGAGGTCGGGCACGCCGGTTTCATGCCGCGCACCCTCGCCCGGCAGGCCGGCGAAGGCGGGCAAGCCGCCGTCGCTGCCGGCTTCGGGATGGCACTGGGCCAGCACCGAGCCGCCGAGGCGCTGTTTGCCGGCGCCGAGGCCGATCAGCCACAACTCGCTGTCGGTGTCGCGCGACAACAGCGGAGTCAGTTGCTGGCGCACGTCGACCACCGGCGCGAACGCGCTGACGATCAACGACACCGGCGACACCGACTTCGAGGCGTTCTCGCCCGAGCCCCACTGGGCCTGCATCGACAAGGAGTCCTTGCCGACCGGGATGCTCAGTTCGAGTTCCGGACAAAGCTCCAGGCCGACTGCCTTGACCGCGTCGAACAGCAGCGCGTCTTCGCCCGGGTGCGAGGCTGCCGCCATCCAGTTCGCCGACAGCTTGATACGGTTGAGCGATTCGACCGGCGCGGCGCACAGGTTGGTGATCGCCTCGCCGACCGCCATGCGCGCGGCAGCGGCGGCATCGAGCAAGGCCAGCGGCGTGCGTTCGCCGATCGCCATCGCTTCGCCGACGTGGCCGTCGAAGTCCGACAAGGTGATCGCGCAATCGGCCAGCGGCAACTGCCAGGGGCCGATCATCTGGTCGCGGGCGACCAGGCCGCCGACGGTGCGATCGCCGATGGTGATGAGGAAGTTCTTCGCGGCGACGGTCGGGTGCGCGAGCACGCGCAGGCCGGCGTCGTGCAGATCCAGTCCATCCCACTGCAGCGCCGGCCACGGCGCGTCGGCGGGATAACGGGTGTCGCGATGCATCTTCGGCGGCTTGCCGAACAGCAGGTCCATGGGCAGATCAATAGCCCAATCGGCGTCGGCGATCTTGTTCTCGCCATACACCGATTCGACCGTCGCGCCGTAGCCGACCACCAAGCGCTCTTCCGCGGTCGCATAACCGACCACGGCGAAGGGGCAGCGCTCGCGCTCGCAGATCGCGGCGAAGTCGGCGACGCGGTCGGCCGGCAGGCCGAGCACGTAACGCTCCTGCGATTCGTTGCACCACAGCTGCATCGGCGACAGCGAAGGATCGTCGCTCGGCACTTTGGCCAGGTCGATCACGCCGCCGAGGCTGGAGTCGTGCAGCAATTCCGGGATGGCATTCGACAGACCGCCGGCGCCGACGTCGTGGGCGCTGTCGATCGGATTGGCTTCGCCGAGCGCGACGCAGCGGTCGATGACTTCCTGGCAGCGACGCTCCATCTCCGGGTTGTCGCGCTGGACGCTGGCGAAGTCGAGCGCTTCGGCGCTGTCGCCGGAAGCGACCGAACTGGCGGCGCCGCCGCCGAGGCCGATCAGCATCGCCGGGCCGCCGAGCACGATCACCGCATGGCCCGGCTTCAGGCCGAGCTTGGCAACCTGCACCCGGTCGATCGCGCCGAGACCGCCGGCCAGCATGATCGGCTTGTCGTAGGCACGGGCCAGGCGGGCGTTGCCGGCCTGGCCTTCGGCCAGCTCGAAGCTGCGGAAATAACCGACCAGGTTCGGGCGGCCGAATTCGTTGTTGAACGCGGCCGCGCCGAGCGGGCCGTCGAGCATGATTTCCAGGGCCGGCGCCATGCGCGGATTGAGCGCGCGTTCGCCTTCCCACGGTTGCGGCAGGGTCGGGATGCGCAGGTGCGACACGCTGAAACCGCACAGGCCCGCCTTGGGACGGCCGCCGCGACCGGTGGCGCCTTCGTCGCGGATCTCGCCGCCGTTGCCGGTGCTCGCACCGGGGAACGGCGCGATCGCGGTCGGGTGGTTATGGGTTTCGACCTTGATGCAGAACGCCGAGGGAATCTGCGCTTCGGCCGCATAGGACTGGCTGCCCGGCTGCGGGCGGAAGCGCCGCGCCGGATAGCCTTCGACCACCGCCGCGTTGTCGCTGTACGCCGAGAGCGTGTTCTCCGGCGTCTGCGCGTGGGTGTGCTTGATCATCTTGAACAGCGACTGCGGCTGCTCGCGGCCTTCGAGTGTCCACGAGGCGTTGAAGATCTTGTGCCGGCAGTGCTCGGAGTTGGCCTGCGCGAACATCATCAGTTCGACGTCGGACGGGGTGCGGCCGAGCGCGGCGTAACGCTCGCGCAGGTAGCCGATCTCGTCGTCGGCCAGGGCCAGGCCGAGACGGCTGTTGGCGGCTTCGAGATCGTCCAGGGCGATGCGTTCGAGCTCGCCGCGCGCGGGCACGGCGAACAGCGCCGCCGCATCGTCGCGCGCTTCGAGCAGCGACTGGGTCATCGGGTCGTGCAGGACCTTGGCCAGCGCGCCCTGGGTGGCGGCATCGCTCGGCCAGCCTTCGAGGTCGTAGCGGGTGCCGCGCTCGACGCGCTTGACCGGCTGGCCGGCGCCGCGCAGCAATTCGGTGGCCTTGCTCGCCCACGGCGACAAGGTGCCCAGGCGCGGCGTCACGTAGCGCGAGACCGCCGCATCGCTGCGGGCGGCTTCATGCGGTTCGGCCTGGAGGATGCGGCGCAGGGTCGCGTCGTCGGGCGTAGCGCCGGTGTCGGGCTCGACCCAGTAGACGGGCCAGGCATCGAGCAGGCGGATACTCGGATGAAGGGCGGACAGTCGAGCTTGGAGACGCTCGCGGCGGAACGAAGACAGGGCCGAATGGCCCTCGAGGACGATCATGTCCGGGGAACCGTGCAACGCAGGGCCCGGTATTGTATCCAAAACCGCCCTCCAGCTTCGGCCCGGCACCCGACCGGGCCGCGCGGCGGTCCACGGCCCCTTGGCCAGCGCGGCCGAAGCGCCCGCTTACACCCCGGCTGCGGCCCCTTCCCGCCCTTGAGCAGGACCCGGCCACCCGCGAAACGCAGCCCCGGAAACGACATCGCCGCCCAGTGGGCGGCGATGCGGTCGAACCTGGCCCGGAGCGCCCGGGCGCGGGGTCGTTACTCAGCGCCCGCCGGTCGGCACGGCGACGGCCGCGGTCGGCTTGGCGCCGGAAGGGGCCGGCTTGGCGTCGGCGGCGATCTTGTCCAGCGCCTCGCGCAACTGCGCCGGCGGCACGTAGCCACCGAGCTGGATGCCCTCGGAGGTCAGGATCATCGGCGTGCCGGTCAGGCCGGCGCGCTGGCCGACGTTGTACTGCATGGTCACGGTGTTCTTGCAGTCCTTGTTCGGAATGCTCTGCTCGCTCTTGGCGTCGGTCAGGGCCTTGCGGCGGTCGGCCGCACACCACACCGAGACCATCTTCTTGTAGTCCTCGCTGCCGATGCCCATGCGCGGGAAGGCCAGGTACTCGACCGCGATGCCCTGCCGGTTGTACTCGGCGATCTCGCTGTGCAGCTTGCGGCAGTAACCGCACTCGACGTCGGTGAAGATCGTCACCGTGTGCTTCGGATTGGCCGGAGCGAAGACGATGCGCTCGCTGGCCGGGATGGTCTTCAGCAGGTCCTTACGCATACCGGCGAGGCTGCTTTCGCTGAGGTTCTTCTTGGCCTGGGTATCGAACAGCGCGCCGCCCGAGCCCGGCAGGAACAGGTAACGGCCGTCGTCGCTGACGTACACGACCTGGCCCTGGGCCAGCGCCTCGCGGAAGCCCGGCACCGGCGACGGGCCGACCTTGTCGATGCTGACGTTGGGGTTGAGCTGGCGGATGGCCTCGACGGCCAGCGCATCGGCACTGCCGGCCTTGACCTCCGGCGCCGAACCCTTGGCGGCGGCCGCGGTCTTGGCGGGGGCGGCCGGATCGCTCTTGGCGGCGGCGCCCTGCGGCGCCTGGGCACAGGCGGACAGGCTGATCGCGCCGAGCACGGCGAAAATGATGCGCTTCATCAATCGAATCCTTGGCGTTCTGAGGTCGGGGTCTTGGACCGCTCGACGAGGAATAGGTTCTGCCGATTGTGGCACGGCCGGCCACGCGAACGCCGTTCCGCAACCGCAGTCACACGGCGAAGTGGCGATGGGGGTCGCGGTTTGGGCTGCGGATGCCCGCAAAACAGACTCGGGGCTGCCTCCCGGGTAGGAGCGGCGTAAGCCGCGACCGCGGGACAGGCTGCGGCCGCACCGCCGCAGTCGCTGATCGAAGCTTCGGATTGTCGCGGGGTAGAAGCGGCGCGAGCCGCGACCGCGTAGTTGCGGACGGCGACGTGGGTTCACCAGTCACTGCGCCCCCCTGTAGGAGCGGCGTAAGCCGCGACCACGGGACAGGCTGCGGCCGCACCGCCGCAGTCGCTGATCGAAGCTTCGGATTGTCGCCGGGTAGGAGCGGCGCGAGCCGCGACCGCGTAACTGAGGCCTGCGGCGCCGGCCGGGTTCAAGCAGGCGGTACCAACTATCGCGGCAGTGCCGCCGGCCGCTTCGATGGGGTACTCGCGATCGGCTAGGACGTGCCCCGGCCCGGCGCAGCGCGCCGGGCGTTCGCCAAGCCCAGGCGGCAGTGCCGCCTAGCGCTGCTCGAGGTACACGCGATCTGCTACGACGTGCCCCGGCCCGGCGCAGCGCGCCGGGCGTTCGCCAAGCCCAGGCGGCAGTGCCGCC
>NZ_JBQEOE010000013.1:0-444 GCF_052045105.1 Lysobacter sp. 22409
GTCGCGACTTATGTCGCTCCTACACGAGCCTTGGGAGGGCAGGGGGAACGGAATGTCCGTGCCCGCGTGCTGACCCCTGTAGGAGCGACGCGAGTCGCGACCGCGACATCGCGATGGCGTCGTTGCTGCGGCTGCGTGTCGCGGCTTGCGCTGCTTCTACCCTGGTGGGCGCGGCGATCTTGGGTCGCGACTTACGTCGCTCCTACACAAGCCTTGGGAAGGCAGGGGGAACGGAATGTCCGTGCCCGCGTGCTGCCCCCTGTAGGAGCGACGCGAGTCGCGACCGCGACATCGCGATGGCGTCGTTGCTGCGGCTGCGTGTCGCGGCTTGCGCCGCTCCTACCCTGGTGGGCGCGGCGATCTTGGGTCGCGACTGACGTTGCTCCTACACGAGCCTTGGGAAGGCAGGGGGAACGGAATGTCCGTGCCCGCGTGCTGCCCCCT